>NZ_DBHIVL010000016.1:0-36332 GCF_057271695.1 Centipeda sp. (in: firmicutes) | reverse complement strand
TATTCTTTCGTAACAGTTTTGTGCCTTGAAGCGTAGCGGAAAGGAATGGTCATAACCATGAAAAGCATGAATGAACGAATTACCGCGCGTAGGAAAGAACTAGGTCTTACATTGGATGAGGTTGCGGCTTTTGTAGGTGTCAACAAAGGGACTGTTTCACGTTGGGAATCAGGCGAAATTGACAATATGCGTCGCGATAAAATAGCAAAACTCGCCGATGTGCTAAAGGTCTCGCCCCTGTTCATCATGGGAATGCAGGATACCACCCCCGCCGCCCCTCCCTCGCGCCCGCACAAGAAGGGCGCGCGCCTCCCCGTGTATTCCTCCATTGCGGCGGGTGCACCTCTTGAGGATTCAGAGGTTATCGACTATGAGGAAATCGACGTGGAACTTGCACGCACGGGGGAGTTTTTCGCCCTGCTCATCCGCGATGAATCCATGCAGCCTGTTCTTTTTGTTGATGATGTTGTCATTGTTCGCAAGCAAGCCACCGCCGAGACGGGCGATATTGCCGTCATTCTCATTAACGGCGACGCGGCGACAGTGAAGAAGATACACAGGAATCATGGCGGGGTTATGCTCATCGGGTACAATGCCGCCATCTATGAACCGCATTTCTACACGAACGATGAAATAGAATCCTTGCCCGTCCAGATTCTAGGCAAGGTGATCGAACTCCGGCGCAAGCTATGACTGTACACGATGCGTCGCGACCGTTCCCCGTGTCTGATTCGAATACGCCCCTGCCATTCTTCTGTTACACTTTGAAGGAGTGATTTCAATGACCGATCTGCAACCCATGAATGAATCCCTGTTCGAGGATATCAAGCACATCTAAAAATGAATGGAGGGCGCACAATGGCAAACCTCAACGAAAATATGAAGCGTCTTCGTTTAGAAAAAGGTATGACGCTAACCGATGTAGGCGAAAAAATAGGCGTTCGGAACGCTACAGTACAACGCTATGAAAGCGGCGAAATAAAAAACATCAAGCATGAGACGATCGTCAAACTTGCCGATCTTTTCGGTGTTACGCCGTCTGAACTCATGGGATGGAAAACCGCCGATACCGCCGCCCCTCCCTCGCGCCCGCAGAAGAAGGGCGTGCGCATCCCCGTGTATTCCTCCATTGCGGCGGGTGCACCTCTTGAGGATTCAGAGGTTATCGACTATGAGGAAATCGACGTGGAACTTGCACGCACGGGGGAGTTTTTCGCCCTGCTCATCCGCGATGAATCCATGCAGCCTGTTCTTTTTGTTGATGATGTTGTCATTGTTCGCAAGCAAGCCACCGCCGAGACGGGCGATATTGCCGTCATTCTCATTAACGGCGACGCGGCGACAGTGAAGAAGATACACAGGAATCATGGCGGGGTTATGCTCATCGGGTACAATGCCGCCATCTATGAACCGCATTTCTACACGAACGATGAAATAGAATCCTTGCCCGTCCAGATTCTAGGCAAGGTGATCGAACTCCGGCGCAAGCTATGACTGTACACGATGCGTCGCGACCGTTCCCCGTGTCTGATTCGAATACGCCCCTGCCATTCTTCTGTTACACTTTGAAGGAGTGATTTCAATGACCGATCTGCAACCCATGAATGAATCCCTGTTCGAGGATATCAAGCACATCAACGAATACGGGCAGGAGTATTGGAGCGCACGCGAACTTATGCCCGTTCTTCAGTATGTCGAATGGCGCAAATTCAGCGGCGTTATCGACAAAGCAAAGGAAGCCTGTGCATCCAGTAATAATCCAGTATCAGACCATTTCGGCGACGCCGCCAAAATGGTTGACATAGGCAGCGGGGCGGTAGGAGGTTTTTCATGACCTATTCAGTGGATTATCTTGCAGATCTCATGGTGAGAATGGCGCACCACTCCACCGCCATTGAGGGCAACACGCTCACACAAGGAGAGACGAAAAGCGTACTCGTTGACGGCTATATCCCGCGTGCTATGAATATGCGCGAATTGAACGAGGTACTGAATTACAAGGCGTTCATGTCCTTCCTTGTGGAACGCACACAAGAAGCCGCGCCGCTCTCGCTCTCCCTCATCCGTGAGGTGCACGCGCTTCTTTGCAAGGACGCAATCGAGAGTGTGCCGGGGCAGTTCAAGACGCGCCCGAATCTCATCATCGGCGCGGATTTTACCCCTACACCGCCCTATCTCGTTCCCGCCGCGCTCACGGATTGGATTGCGAACCTTGACGCGCAAATGGCGGCGGCGGTATCTGATTCAGACAGGGTGCTCGCTCTTTGCCGTCAACACATTGCCTTTGAGCACATTCACCCCTTCCCCGATGGGAATGGTCGCGTAGGACGTGCTCTCATGGTATACAGCTGCTTCCTCGCCGATCTAATCCCGATCGTAATTCCTGTAGAGCGGCGCAAGGAATATATAAACTATCTCAACACAGGAGACTTGAACGGATTCGCCGCCTTTGCCGCCGATCTGCAAGCAGAGGAACGCGAACGCATAGCGGCGTTCTCGTAAAATAAAAAGCCGCTCGCCATGCTGCACACATGACGAGCGACCAAGGGCAAGCATCCCGATCGGGGAATACTCCACCACGCAAGGAGAGTATATCACACCTTCGGGACTGTTTGCCATAGGCAAATACGCTTTGGAGGTGTTTTATTATGGCAACCATCCGCACACGCAAGCGGGGAAAAACGTTCTCGTACTCGTTCGACGCGGGCAAGCATCCCGCAACAGGACGGCGGCGCATCGTAGAGCGCGGGGGATTCTCCACCGAACAAGCTGCATATGACGCAGGTGCGGCGGCCTACGCCGCATGGAAGGCGGGCAATATCGGAATCACATCCGAGCGCGTCCCGCTGCGTGACTATCTCGCCGCATGGGTAGAGAACGTCGCCCGTCCGAACGTCGCACAAGGGACGTATGGCGGCTATGTGACAACGATCCGCGCCCGCATCGTTCCATACATCGACGGTATCATTCTGCAAGACTTACGCCCGCGTGATGTTGACCGTTGGATGTCTCAGCTTGCCGCCGAGGGCTTTTCCCGTCGCACGATTGCAGGGGCGCGTGTGGTGCTCTCCAACGCTCTGAAATATGCGGTCTATCCCGCCGAACTCATCGCCGCGAATCCATGCGCGGGGTTATCCGTTCCGCGATCTGCACCCGCCGCCGTTATCCCCCGCGTTATCATATCGCCCGCCATCCTCGCCGCACTCTTTCAAAAGTTCCCCGAAGGGCACAAGTACCATATCATTTTTCGCCTTGCCTATCATACGGGGGCGCGAATCGGTGAGATACTGGGGCTATCGTGGGATGATATCGACATTGACGCGGGGCGCATCGTCATTCAGCGGCAAATTGTCCATGACAAGACAGGCGGCGGCTACTTCTTCACGGTGCCAAAAACAGACGCGGGGCGGCGCACGCTCTACGTTGACGGCGTACTTCTTGCCGCGCTGCGCAAATGGCGGGCAACCTGCTCCATGAATGCCGTTCGCATGGGCGGGGCGTATCAATGCACATATGAGACGGCGGCGGGACTGCTCCACACAGAACCACGCGCCGAGACACCGCCCGATGATTGGACGCTTCGCGCTCTCGTATGCGTTGACCGCTTCGGGCTTCCCGTCCGTTACGGTACTGTTCAATCCGCACTCAAGGCGTTTGGACTGAATGCGCATAGCTTCCGTCATACCCACGCGACGCGCCTAATTGAACTTCCCCTGTGTTATGTCGTCTAAAGGAATTTTTGACCTAATGTGTCTTGGCCAAATAAGCCTGACGTGCTTTGCAGTAAATCCTTCCCATTCGCTGATCTGCTTCAAGCTCCTTCATCGTTATTCCCAGCGCACCAAGTACCTCCTCGTCTTCATAGGTAATGCAGTATTCGTGGTTTGCCAACTCCGAGTAGACTGCATTGTAGAAGAACTTATCGTCCTTGAATGCTTCCTGCTTCTCCTCATCGAAACGTCGCATCATCGCACGGAGAGTCTCTGCATCCTTCTTGCGGTAGAACATTCCCGCATAGCCGCGGTAAAGCTCCGAGTCCTCAACAACGCCGAGCTTCTGCTTGCCCTCTGCAAACTGCTCTTTATTGAACGCATAGAACGCTGGGAACGCTTCAAACTCTTTCTGCTGGCGATCCATCAGTTCACGGTATTTCATGACGTTTCCTCCTTAATCATACCAATGATTCGTTCCAAAGAACTCAACCATCCCGAAGTCCATGTAGTTGTTCATAGCTAAGATACCTTCGACATTCACGATCTCAGCGATGTCCACATCGGAGACTTCAATTCCAAGGTCTTCTTTGTGTTCATGAAACACTTTGATGATGTCATCAAAGTCATAGTTTCCATTCGGTAAAACCTTGTTCCACATCATCCGAATATTGCCATCAGGTAGCCACTTGTGCTCGGTCGGATATGTAGTGATGAGATACATCCTCTCACCTCCTCTACTATTTCATCTTCTTCTTTATTTTATGTAAAGTTTTATCTTTTATATATCATAACATATAATTAGTTATTTGTAAAGTATTTTATCAAAATAAATGTATGTTTTTGGTGTTTTTTGTAAAAAAATAGAGCGATCAGAAATCATCTGATCGCCGCCATGCGTCCTGTTACGAATACTTTTCTATGTCGCTTTTGAGAAGACTTAATGTCAGCCGGCACTTATCAATATCTTTGCGTGTCAGCTGGATAAAGTCTTTGATGAGTTCCCACTCATCGTCGTACGCTCTAACTTGATGAATACTACGCTGCCCGCGTGGACTTGTACTTCCAACAGGTCTCCCGCCGCCGCGATTTCCGCCTCCATTTCTAAGGCGCCCGTCATCTGGCCTTGTTGCTTTTCCCGGCATATCTATCCCTCCATCGCACAAATTTGTTTTTATGCTTTACATTTTACTCCATAATGCGTGGCGGGTCAACGGTATAAAACTATGCACTCAACAGGTACCGCGCAAAATCATACTCAGTCTTTGTGATGACGTAGAACGATCCCCTCAGCGTATCAAGGCAATACATTTTCGAGCCGTCATCCTTCTCCTTGACAGAAACAGTGCAGCCCGACTCAATGGAGCTCTTGACGTGTTCCGCTCGACTCATGACAACGCCGTCGTATCTGTAGAGTTTGTCAAGAACCTTGATGATACGCCCCTTTGCCATCGCACTCATCCCGTCCGTAAAGCCGTAAAATCTTTCGTGTTGGGTTTTTTCTTCGGCTTCTCTGCGCACCTTTTCTTCCTTGGCTGCAAGTTCTGCTTTACGTTTTGGGAGCTCTACAGCAATAAAGTCATCCAGTTCTCGCGATACGCCTGTTTCGAGATTGTCAATGATGACCTCTCTGCGCAGAGTGTAGCGATCACGTGTGGCAACAACATAGTATACGTGCTCATAATCGTTGGTACTTACAACATCGAGGATAACAACCTCTTGCCCGCCGTACTCCCCGACAACCTCCCAGAACCGCTTTTGAAGATTATATCGGTCGATATGCTGCCAGAACGCTTTCTGATAGGCACGGATAAGGATATTGTAGAGGTCTCTCGCCTTGTCGTATACCCAGCTCCGCACATCAAGGGCAACATCCGAATACGGGCTGTCTGTGTCCGACGTTGAGCAGCACTTCCCGTCAACCTCTATTTCGACACGGTGCATGAAATCATTCCCCGTATGAAAGAAAATAATACGATCAATCTGCATGAGGTCAATGTCGGGATAGTTTCCCTGATACACAGCACCGAGTAGTGCCATTACCTCATCATCCAGGTAGAACGAGCCGCGAAAGCCGAGATAGCGCGGCGGCTCGTTGTTCGGGTCGACAAGAAACGGCATGTGCTGCGCGATATCGCCGAGCATCTCACTATGCGCTTCATCGACGATCTTGTCCAATCCTGCAAACTTCATTACAAACACCTCCATTTACGAACTGCAAGCATCACTGACGAACTTTTCTACTACCTCTGCCTTTTTCATTTTCATCTTCTCCTTTATTTTATGTAAAGTTTCATCTTTTGTATATCATAACATATAATTAGTTATTTGTAAATTATTTTATCAAAATAAATGTATGTTTTTGCAAAAAAACAGAGGGGACGGCGCATGAAACGCTGTCCCCTCTGTTCGTTTATTTGTCACCACTCAGCGATGTTATACATGACGGTCACGCCCTTATAACGCGCCCCGTCAAAATGTGCCAGTGCCTCAAACCGTCCCTGCTCATAGCCGATGCTCATGAGCGGCTTGCCGTCAATGACGGACGCGCCCGCCCTGATACGGTGGTCTTTGCGAAGGTTGATCTTATATACGTCAACTTTCTGCTTATCTTGCGGTAGTTCTTTTCCGTCCCCGTCTTTCGTAATCGGCGTGACGATGGTGCGGTCACTCTTTTCCCGCGCCGCCCGTGGCAGTGTCGGCGCGTCTGCACGGATCTCTTTTTCAACCACCTGCGCCGCCTGTTCGACGGTTGGTGCTGTGACGTAATACGTTGTTGACGGCGCACGCTGCTCTGCCTGTACTTCTGCAAGACGCTTTTGCAGGGCGTTTGCATTGGCGTGTGAAATATCCAGCTGCGCCTGCAGCGCCTTAACGTCCTGCGTCTCTTCCTGCGTCATGACAGCAGGTTTTTCGGCCGCCGTCTGCTCCGATGCGGAATGTCGGCCAACGGCGTATGCGACGCCAATGAGCAGGATGCACAGGGTCACCAGCAGGGCTGTTTTGTGCTCTGTGACGAGATGTTTTACCCGTTCAATCATCAGGTTCACCTCCTCACTGATTGACGTAGAAATTCGCCTTGCCGACAATCGTGTCCATCACCTCATAGAGGTTCTCCCCCGGACATGCCGTCGCCATCAGCTCCCTGTGTCCGACGATGTGGTCACGGTCAATCGGAAGCCCGTAGTCGGTGCAGAGGTTGGCAAGCAGCATCGCCGTACTCTCGATCTGCGCATCCGTCGGCTCACCGATCTCAAAATTCCCGCAGACGTGAATCCCAATGGTATGACTATTCTCTCCGTAGGCGTGTGCTCCCACCGTCCAATGCGGACGCCCGACCTCCACTGTGCCGTCCTTGCGCACGACGTAGTGATAGCCGATGCACGTCCACCCCTGCGCCTGATGAGAGACGTTGATCTCCTCCGCAGAGAGGTCATCATCATGCGGATTACCCGTGTGGTGCAGCACGATCATATCCGTCGCACCACGGGTTTTGGGTCGCCCAGCGTCATAGTTCAGGTTCATGTCTTTCAGATGCACTCTTTCCATCTTTGTTCTCCTTTTCTTCTTCGTACTGGTCGGGGATTCCGTTGTTGTCACGGTCGATAAATGACTTTGCCAAAAAGCCGATGACCGCAATCCACGCCGCCCCGCTGATCTCATGCAGGAAGTTCCGCAGCTCCACGAGATCGGGTTTCATCGTATTGTTCCAATCGTATAGCCATGCGCCAACATAGATCATGACGCAGATCACGATCATTGCGGCATACCATACGATGTACCGCATAGCCGCGTGACTTTTTGTCATGTTTCGAAGATATTTCTTGCCCTTTTTAATCCACTGTGAGACTTTGAGCATCGCCTACCTCCCTCCGAGCGCCCATGTTAAGATGGATGCAAAGATGCCGACGATGGTAGTGCTCATGCCGATTGTCCAGCACACGTCACGCTTAAAATCGTCAATGCGGTGGTGCGCACTCTTTGCACTCTCCTCCACGCGTGCAATACGCGCGTTGATTGCAAAGAGCTGATCCCGATGCCCGGGCAGCTCGGTTGCAAGAATCTCGAGCTGCGTTTTTATTCCCTCAAGTTCAGCCAGTATTTCACCTCTTGCCATAGCTTCCTCTTTCTTCAAAAGCGCACCTGATACATCAGCACGCCCGCATGGAGCGATCGCCCATGCCACGATGACAAGACGCGCCGAAGCTCCTCTTGCGTTCTGTTCCCCGCCGCATAGTCCTGTTCATATCGCGCGGGCGGTCAGATTCCAATTGTCCAGATTACAGGGACGCAAGGGACAAAGCAGCGCGAAAGCCAACGATCGCGTCCCAACGCGACGGAGATTCGTTCAAGTGCAATGCCGCGCCGAGCTGCGCCCAACCGCCATTGGCCCAATCACCGCCGCGCAGGGCAGCACGCTTTCCCTGTGTGCGAATCCAGAATCCGTCACACCACTCCTCGGACTCCGTGTTGACGCTGACGCTCGCAGGGAGCATGAGCGGCGCAAGGTCGATTTCGTTGCGCACCGTCATGAGCCGCCCCTGCTGATACGCGTCGTTATTGGAGTTGTAGTTTGCCATGAGCGACGTAATCTTTGCGATGCCGACGCCCTTTCCGTGCGATCCTGCCGCACTTCCATTCTGTGCGCGTTCAATGGTCAGCGTATTCGGCGTTACGGCGGTGACTTTCACCTGCTCGTTCTCGATCTGGATGATATCGCCAGTGGCGAACCCATTGTTGCCGGGGCCGTTGATGAGTCCCGTGTAGGTGATGGAGGTATCCGACGCGCTGATGCCGCTGCCGTTTGCGATGTATGCTGTGCAGGAGTTCGGCTTGATGCAGTAGTCCGTCAGCTGATAGACCATCACATCATTCGGGTGTGCCGCTGCCGCGCTCCCCTTCTGTGCGCGGGCGCACCCGGAGAGGATCGCCTTGCCGTCGCCCTGATAATTGATGCCATTATACGAGATGTACTCGTCCTCGATCTTAATCATACCGGAGGATGGCCACGTCTCACCGCTCTCCATCGTGTCGAGCGTGATTGTCGTGTCCTTGTCTGTAATGCCGTCGTTGTCATTGATGCACGCCTGTTTTTCGTGGGTGTAGACACCGTTCTCAATGACGAAATCTGTCCACTCTCAGATGTTTCCGAGGATGTCGTAGATGCCGTTTGCCGTGCCGTTATGACTCCATGATACAGGCCCTGTTCCCGTCAAGGTGCGATTGTACGTCGGATGCTCGTTGGTAACGTCGCGGATGCCGCGATTCTCCCATGTGTCCGCATCGCGGTAGTCTCTGCCGTGATTGTTGTTGCCGCGAATCTCATGCCCAAGAATCTTGATGAGGTATACGATTGTCGCGTACTCCTTCATCGTGACAAGATGGCAGGACTGTCCGTTGATCTTACGGTTCGCACACGCCTTCTTCGCACTGTCGAAATTGATGTGCGTCCATGCGACTTTTCCGGGAAGCGATACGGGGACGTTGTTTGTGTCGCCATCATTGATGGTCGGATTTTCGCCAATGCCGCATGCGAACGGCGTCGCTTTTTTGTGACTGCACGCATATTTGTCGATGAAGAATCCGCCAAGATTCATCGGTTGTGCGGGGAACTTGCCGCCCTCGACCAGTCCCGCCGGAACGGTGAATTTCGGGATGTATACCATCTGCGTAATCGCCCCGTCGTCGGTCAGAAACTGAACCTCGCGTGTCTGTGCGTTGATCTGTTCGCGCAGGGATTTCAGGCTGAGATGCTTAATTATCGTTTTCCTCCTTTGTCGGCAGGTCGTAGATGCGGAATGTCACGCCACTCAGGTCAAGCGGCACTTCGACGGTCGTCGTTTTCTCCTGCCCCTTTTCGTCTTTTTCTCCCGTCGGGATGGTCTCCGTCTGCTTCGGCGGGATGTCCGCCTCTGCGAGCAGCCAGTAGTGATCGCAGTGTTTACATGTCGAGAGGTCGCCGTTTTCCTCCATGTAGAGGCGGAACGTCTCGCCCTGATATTCGGTCAGATCATAGCTCTGTGCTGGGATGCGGATGCCGTTTGCCGTGAATGCCGCGACGTGCAGGACGCTCGGCTTTGTCTCATCCACCGAAATGATGACTTTATTCTGCTCCATTGTTCTCCTCCTTTGCTTAGTTCATGATCTGGTAACGTCCGCCGCCGCGATAGCCGCCTGTGTTGTAGACGGTGAATGCGTTCGCCGCACGAGAGATATACACGTCGCCCATATCGCCGTCCGTGTCCGACGTCGCTGACGTATTTACAACGTAGTTCGTATGGCCGAGGTTGTTCGTGATTGTCTGCCCGCGCGTGCCGGCGAAGGAGAAATCTCCCTGCGCGGTCGTTTCCTCAAGCGCGTTGATGCGCTCTGCGAGTGTGTTTTTGCCGCCGCGTGCCTGGACGATTTCCCGCTCTGCGCTGTCTACATGCTCTTTTAAGTAGCGCGTGCGGTTCGCAAGCTGACGCGGCGCTGTGTTGACGGGGCCGCTCTCCCCGCCAAGCGCAGGATCGGTTACTTCGATCTGGTAGATGTCGTTCTCCCACTGCGCGGTCTCTTTCAGTTTTCCCATGTTGTACCTCCTCAGAAATAGATTTCCCAGTAGCCAGTGATTGAGATGTCATCTTCTTTGCCGATGACGCTCTTGCGTACGCGGCGCGAGAACATCACGCCGTCGGCAAAGAAAAGCCCGAGTTCGCGGATGTTCAGCCCGTTCGCGTCGGCGTTGCCGAGTGTGAAGTTGAATCGCACCTTCGTCCCTTCGTATTCCGTGGACTGCACAGGAATAAGAACGGCATCCGTCAATCCTGTATCCGTGTCGCTTGCAGGTGTGCTTCCCGATCCTACGCCGACTTTCGTGATGCGCCCCGTGTAGTCTCCGCCCAAGAGCCGCGCGAGCTTCTCGCGTCCCGTTGTCACGATGAGATTGTGGTCGGTCTCCTCGAATAGGAGCTTCCCGTTTTTGTAGACGGCAAGGTGCACCGCGCCGCGCAGGGCATCGAGTTTGTCCTGCACGCAGATTCCTGTTTCCATAAGCGTTCCCTCCTCATGCTGTGTATCTGTATTGCTCAAAGGTCTCACCTCCCCTCTCGAAGCGGACGATGCCGCCCATGTCAAATGCGCCGTCGAAGTGATTCCCCGCGGCGCGGCGAACGGTGAAGAACCGACCGCCATCAAGTCGCCATGCGCCGTCCATGCGCGACACGTTGCCCGCATCGAAATTCCACGATCCGTTGAAAACGCGCCCGACG
Organism: Centipeda sp. (in: firmicutes); assembly: GCF_057271695.1. Classification (NCBI taxonomy): domain Bacteria; kingdom Bacillati; phylum Bacillota; class Negativicutes; order Selenomonadales; family Selenomonadaceae; genus Centipeda; species Centipeda sp. (in: firmicutes). The sequence continues at coordinate 25,372 of NZ_DBHIVL010000016.1, read as the reverse complement.
GTCACGGTCAATTCGCACTCCTCGCCTTGGATAGTCGCATGATCCTCAAGTTTCGTGAGTGTCGCAGAAAGACTCGTCTGCTCATCCGCATCCTCGTCGCTGTCAAAACGCGCATCGAGCATCGGCGCATCAAGGTGACTCGCGCCGTCAAGCTGCCATGCACCGTCAAACACTGCCGCAAGAGGCGTGATGTCCGTCGGTGTGCTGGATGCTCCGTCAAGGACGCGCCCACCATCGAACCGCCACGCACCGTCAAGCGGTACAGCTCTGCCGAACGTCCACCGTCCATCGAAACGGCGCAGGTGCACGAACGGATAAACTTCCATCGTCCCGATCTGCGGCGCGATCTGTGCCGCGTCCATCGCCCGCTCTGTGTCGGCGAGCGTGATCGATGCCGCCATCTCAAGTGTCGCGTCCTGTGCGTGCTCGTTCGCGCCGAACATCCATGCCCCGTCAAATCGCCGCCCGTCGAATCGGAATGTTACGCTGTGCTTGTCTACGACGGACAACTCCTGCGTAAGATGCAGCGCGTCCACCTCAAGCGAGTTAAACAAGATTTTCCGCGACGTTGAGTTAAGGTTGAAATCCTGCTGGCCGTCGAACTGCCACATCCCGTCGAAGATCCTGCCCTGCGCGATCGCATCCTCATCGCCCGGCGGCGTGCCGTCGAATTGCCACGAGCCATCGAAGAATCGCCCATCCATGCGCAGGGAGTCGGTGAAGCACCATGAGCCGTCAAAAAAGCGCCCCCGCCACGGGTAACGCTCATACGAAAGGAGACGTGTCATCATCCGCAACTCGTCTCCCATGTTCATGTATTCGTATTCAATTAGCTCATCAAGTTTATAGAGGAGCGCCCATACGAGGTGGGATGGGGCTTGCTCTCGTAAGTCCTTGAGCATCTCACGGAGATTGCCTTTATCGTCTTTTAGGATGGTGATTAAGAATCGCCCCGGCGCATATGTTTCGTCGAGGTCAACGGTAATCCCCCACAGATCGGCGATGTATTTCTCAAGTCGTCTGGGGCTTACTGGTGTGCCAGCCGTTTTCTTACGGTACAAGCGCGCTCTACGCTCTTCCAGAGATAGGGATTCGTCAGGCTCGATGCTGTATTTATGCTCCTGATAGGTGATGCCCCATGTAATCGTTTGCGTAAACATTTGGTCGCCGAGCTCTTGGACGATCTTTCGTGCTTCGTCGAACTCGATGCCCATGACTTCATAGAGCCATTTTACAACATAGGAGTTTTCGTAGACTGGGGATACCCGACTTAGCATTCTCTGTGCGGTATCGGATGTTGGGAAACGCTCTATGTCAAACGAACTAGGCATACAGCTCCACCTCTATTTCTCCTGTGACAGGGTATTCCTCCGATTGAAACGAGACGTTACTCTCCGCACCATTCATGTAGAATTCGTCAAAATCCGCAACGCCCGGGACTTCATCCGCGAGTATGGCGTACGTCTTGTTGTATCGTATCGATTTAGCGTCACCTGGGGATTTTACAACAGACATATAGTAACTCATAAGAGCCGTTTTATATCGACTCTTTACCGTATCGATGTCTGCACCCGGAACAAGACGCAGCCGCACTTTGTAGTTGATGATGACCGGCTGTGGTGCGGCTACTTCAAAATGAATCAAGCCAATCGGGGCGATACGCGCCAGACTTTTGCGATCTGCTAGATCGTCCGATCCCCAGATGTGCCGGAACACTGCTGAGAGGATCTGCTGATTTGCCGGCATCCCATTCGTATCAACTACGACAAGTTTCACGCTGTTCGCACCACTATAGCCCGGTATCGTATGAGCAAGCCCAACACCGGGGACTTCCGATGCCCAGCGCACGTAGTCTGCATTGTTGCCCGTGTAGCTCTTCCCCCGACTGGCGTTGATGTCATCGATGCGTTGACGCAGGCTTGCGTCGCTTTCTTGCTCCGCACCGCCTGTGATAGCTTCTTTGTTGGTTATGCTGTAGATTCCGCTGATCGGAGATCGCATGATCGTAACGGTGTCGTTTGGGACATTCCCGATCTGACCGCCAAGAAGCGCCTGTATGGCAATCGTAAGCTCTCCCGAATCGGGGATAACCGTATCTTCAAGTGTTTCAAAATCAATCGCCGGAGTGCCATCTACGGACGGGACGGAGAATACAAAGCCTTTTGTGATAAGCCTTCCCGGTTTTCCTTTTATGGTTAGATGTCCATAAGCCTTATTTGCTGCACGTCGTTCTATGCCGACATCGATGGCGTGGCAGTCGAGCCAATACCCCTCCGCCCACATCGGGTGCATCATTTGCAAGGTGCGCTGAACAAAGACCTGCAACAGCTCCGCTTTCTCAAGCGCGGTCGGCATTGTCAAATCCCACGCGAACCCGCCCTCGGTTTTGTCGATGTCGAGAGGGAGGTTTCGCATCATACGCTCTTGGATACCGCGAGCACTCACGTTTTTAAGCCATTCCGGGGGTTCAAACGGTACGATTGACATAGATTCCTCCTTCCTCAGTACGTTACTGTGAGCGTATCTTCATCCCACTCATGCCCTTTTACGACAAAGGACACGAGGAGACTGTCTGCGCCATTCCACGAAAAACGAAAGTTCTTCACATATTCCGTCTCAGGGTTTACCATCAGAGCCTCAGTAATGGTGCGCTGGATTGCAGACTCAATGGCACGAATATCACTTTTCTCCTGCACCGCTTTGACAATCTCAACGCCGATCTTGTCGGAGTAGGCCAGCTTCGTATCGCGCTCCGTGACGCACTGTTTCAAGCACCACTGACAGAACGCCTCGCGTCCCTCTGCGAGCACAAGACGATTTGCCCCGTCGCGCAGGAAATCTCCTGATGCGTAGTCGAAAAAGAAGCTCTGTTTATAGCTTTTCTTCTTTGTGCGCTCACGATCTGCTACAACAGGAGGAAGATTGAATGTCGGATACAGACTTTGTCCCATTTGATCCCCTCCCTTAGCCTACGATGTCGCCACGATACACGATGTCAACAACACACGCCTCATCCTGCACCCACGCCACAAGCACTTTGTCTCCGGGGCGAATCCAATACATCTTCTCGGGGAGCCGCACATTGTGGACGTGGCTGCCCGCAAAACCTGCGTCGGGGTGCCCGTGTGCTCCGTCGCAGTACGTCTGCGTGAGTGGCACGCCGGGGTCGTATGTAATCGCACGGCATACGGAATAATCGCTTTGGGGAATTGGAATCGGGAACGTGTTTGTTTTCAGGCTGTAATCCCCCAAGATGATGCCAAAATCGAGCACAAGCGTTTTATCACCTTTCTTATCGATCATGCTGGCAAGCGCCGCAGTCAGTTTATTTGCACCCGGGCTGCCTCGTTTGCTCAATCTGCCTCACCTCCTGTGGATTCGTCCGTCTCATTGGAATCGGTCTGTGTATCGCCAAGCCCATTGTCCGTCTCCGTTGCCTCGTTCAGTTCTTTGTCCTCGTCGATTTCGAGTGTCATCTTCTGATCTTCGGCGTTGTGCCGAACACTCTTTACGAAGAAGTAGCCAAGAACCGTACCGGCACGGACACGGATGCAGTCGCCCTTGCGCAGAAAAGGCAAGTCCGGCGCGACGATGGTCGTCTTTCGCTTGAGTGCACCGCGTTCTCGCAACAGCTGATTTGCCGCCTCGGTCGCCTGTTCGAGAGACTTGCTGTGCTGACGCTCCACAATCGCTTGCCGGATGCCGAACTCTGTTCTCCCCTCTACGGTCGCTTCGATTGCCTGATGACCTTCCTCGTCAGTTTTTCCAACGACGATAACACGCGTAACGATGCTGCCACTGTCGAAGGAATCCTTCGCACTGACGGCGTTGTCTTTCTCGTCGAAATGGTAGATACCCTCATTCACGCCGCGTGGGATGATTTCAACCTTCCCTTCTTTTGCGCGAGCGAAGTAAACGCCGCCGCCTTTTTGCTTCACGTCATCGAAGATTTTCTGAAGCATATCGCTGAGATAGCTTTTCTTGAACACCATCTTGTTGTGCGTGATGTCGGGGCCTTTGTAATCGTAAGGGACGCCCCATTTGTCGAGAATCTGCGTAATCATCGCTTTGGTCGTAACACCGTCAACGAAGTACGCGTAGTCCTCATTCCTCCTCAACGCGTGCATTTCGTCGTATGCCTCGATGTCCAGCACGCTATCACCGTTTGTGTATGTGGGCGACCATTTTTCAATCGTCCCGCGCACCATCTCTTTTTGCTCATCGCCGATATTCGCGTAGATAAAGATCGGTGTACCCGGCTGTATGAGCTGAGAGATACGTTTCCCATCGTACAGCGTATTGTAAACCTTGAGGCTGATGCGAACAGAGAGTTCTTTTGCGCCCTCTTCCCACCCGAGATTCGATGTAATGCGCGTGATGTCAAGCTGCTTCCCGTCGGGAGCAATACAGACAACGCGATAGCTAATATTTTTCAGATCAACCATATCTGCCCCCTAAAAAGGCAATTTTATCTTGACGCCCGCCTTGATTCCGGTCTTGATGAGTGCATCTACATCGACGAGCTTTTTTGCATTCGCAGCATAGACTTCAAGCCATCTGGCGCCGCTTCCTAGTTTTTGCTCTGCAATGCTCCACAACGTCTGATTCAAGACGCTCTTAATGGATGATGGTTTTGGCAGTGCGGCTCGTGATCCCAATTCTGGAATGCCGCTCTCCATCTCTTTGGCTTTCTCCGCATCAACCTCTTCTACCGTCTTGATGAGCAAGTCCTCGGCGGCGATAAAGGAGATGCTGTATTTCGCATCCCCCATGCCGCCTTCAAACGAGTAATCCAGAGATTGAAGGAATACGTCAAGATTCACCGGTGTCTGTGTGATAAGCAGGTTCAGTTTGTTCCCTGCATTCTGCCACGCTTGCAATCGCTGGATGATCTCTGTTGGGGCTTCCCAATTCCCCGACTTGATAAACGAATCCTCCGTGCGGCTCTCACCCGGAAAGATGGCCTCCCATGAAACAGCGGAGAGACGTTTCCCTTTCGGTACTTTGACCTCCCCGCGCTCGATGATGTTATAGCTTTGAAATTGTGCAGATTCTTTGACGCTGATCTTCTCGGGCACCCATGCAAGCGATATTTTCTCGCCCGTCTCCTGATTCGTGATGTAAACATCAGCGACCTCAGAACCGCCGCCGAGCAAGCCAACGGCGAGCGTTCACCAGACACCGGAAAGCCCTGACGTTGTGAGTCCGTGTATGAGCGAACTCTTGATACTGCGCCCGCGCAGGAGATCGCCAACAACGGCGCCAGTGTTGAACTTCAAAACCGTCACCCCGCATTCATGACCGGCTGATTGCCGAAGATGGACGCAACCTTGTCCGCAAGCTGGCCGCCGATGTCGTCCGCAATATCTTCCAGATTCTCGCGGATCGCCTGAACAACGCCCTGTGCGTCCATAGAGCCGCCCGAAATGGTGATTGGTATACTTATCCCTCCCAACTCAATAGAAACGCTCTGGGGGGCATTTCCTGTTGATATAGGGGCGATGAGCGGAGCTCTTTCACCAGATTCGTCAGGCGTAAAGTCCATCTCATCGCCAAAATCGAGTCCCATCATCGTTGCCGCGCGTTCAAGGATGTCAAGTCCGCGCGTACGGTCATTTAGAGGAATGATCGCCTCGGGACCATTCTCCGCAACGATACCGCGATGCGGTGCGTGGAAGATACCGCCTGCTGCATGAGGTGCTTCGCTTCCCCCACCACTGCCGACAAGCCCTGTAATACCTGAGCCGATTCTGCGCAGCGCGTCGAATTTCTCGCTCACAGGCTTTATGACGTTTTCATCAAACCAGCCGGCAATGCCACCAAACAAGCCCGTGACAAAGTTGTACGCGGATTGGAATGCATCAGAAATCGCCGTTCCTGTAGTGTCAACGGCAACCGAGATGGGTTGCCACACTGCCATATCAAACCACGCGGAGGCGATGCCCCAGACACCATAAACAAAATCCAAGGCGTTTCCTATTGTCATCGTGATGTATGCCCAGACAGATGTCGCATAGTCCGCAATCGGCTGCCATACGGTGCTGAGGAACCAGTCTGCGGCAACAGAGAAAACGGCACATATATTTTCCCATGCGGCAGATACGTCCGAAACAATACCGCTCCATACCTCGAGGGTACTGTCTTTGAGCGTCTGCCACGCATAGGAAGCGACCTCTGCAATCATAAGCCACGCCTCGGTTGCTGCGTTTGTGATCTCATCCAGTACGGTCAAAATGATCGCTGTAATCGCGCTCCATGTTGCAGAAGCACGTTTGCCGATCCAGTCCCACGCTTCCCCAGCAACGTTCTTTATGCTTTGCAGGATGCCGGAAATGAACGCGATACCTTCCTCCCAGTATGGCTTTATCATCCACCATACGACCGCGCCGAGACCAACTATGACATTGATAGCATCCTCAACGGCCATGCGCACAGGTGAAAGTGCAGTTCCGACATAGTCCTTAAATCCATCCCATTGTTCTCCTACATATCGAACCGCTCCTTTCGCACCGTCACCAATCCAGTCCCAAGCCGCCGAAATGGCGTCTCCTGCAGACTGTATCGCAGAGGATGCAGCACCTGTGATTCCAGTCCACGCTTCCCCTACATACTGTGCAGCACAACTTGCCCCGTTGCTAATCCAGTTCCATGTATCAGACGCCCCCGCTTTTATGCTACCCCATACACCTCCTGCCGCTTCGCTGATCTCAGCAAGTTGACCGCCAATAGACTCACCAAACTCACTCCCCGCAATCGCGCCACCGACACCGCCTAGGAAACCTCCTATGGCAGCACCAGGGGCAGCGCCTACCACGCCAAAGAGAGCTCCGATGCCGCCACCAATGGCAGCACCTGCTTTTGCACCGACAAGACCGCCCGCGAGCATACCACCCGTACTGCCAACGGACGCCCCCATGCGGTTGGTGTTCTCGCGTTCAATTTCTTTGATGTGCGTGATGGATTCCTCGCTGCCATCAGACGCGGCTTGCGCTTCTGCAAGAGCCTGTTGGTTTTCCTGATAGATGCTGTATGCTTCGTATGCGTCAAGTGCCAACCCCGCAATAGCCGCGCCGCGTCCGAGCATTTTGCCGAACGTACCGGGGTGCGGGGCAGGTTGTGGCGCGTGCGGCACTTTGCTCCCTTTGGGGACGGTCGGCACATCCACAGGGGGAGTTTCCGGCACGGGGCGTGACGGCTTGCGCCCTCTTCCTCTGCCTTTTCTTCCCCTGCCGCCACTATCCGGCACGCCGCCCGCACCGTTCACAACAACGGACTGCGCGTGAACGACCATACTCTTGACGGCGGGCAGGGTATCCTCAGAGGACGGCGCATGTTTGCTCGGACTGTTCCCGCCCGGAATGCTCTGCGTCGCTTCCTTGATGAACTTCCCCGCTTTTTCCGCAAGACGAACAATCTTGTAAAGCCCTGCTGCGAGAACACCACCCGCGAGAACGGAACCGATACCGTCCAACTCTAAGAACTTGTTCTTGAGCTGCGTGAGGATATCGAGTGCAAGTCGCCCAACATCCGATATGTCAAGGCCGTCTTTCAGATACTCGTTCAGACGGTCGATGTCTTTTGATACTCCCTGTATGAAGCTGCGCAGTCCGTCAGCACCCTTACCCTCCATGATGGAAAGTTGGAACGTCTCCCATGCGCCGCCGAGCTGTTCCATATCGCCCGCAAGGTTGTCCAAGCGCATCTTACCTATCCGCTGTGCTGCACCCTCGGCATTGTTCAAAGACTCGACGAGTTTATCAAAGTCAGCATCCGAGGCATTCATCGTCGCGAGGAAGCCGCTCTTTGCTTCCTCACCAACGAGCGAGTATGCCCGATCAAGCTGCTCTGTCTTTGATAGGGTTTTGAATTGCGCTCGCAGCTCTTTCATTGTTCCGAGGAGCGGTTTCACATTGCCGTTCGCATCCGTTGCACTGATCCCCCACTCATCGAGAATCTGAACCGCCTGATCGGCGGGGCTTGCAATCGACGAGAAAATTTTTCGAAGAGATGTACCAGCTTGCTCACCCTTGATTCCTCGGCTTGCCATGAGGCCGATTGCTACGCCCACATCTTCAATGGAATAACCTAACGTGCCGGCGATAGGCGCAACATACTTGAACGTGTACCCCATCATACCGACGTTCGTGTTGGAGTTTGTCGCTGCCTGTGCAAGAACGTCTGCAAAATGCGCGGAATCAGAAGCTTGCAGCCCGAACGCTGTGAGCGCATCTGTCACAATGTCGGACACACGGCCTAGCTCCTCACCGGAGGCGGCTGCGAGGTTCATGATGCCCGCGATGCCGGAAATCATGTCACTCGATTTCCAACCCGCCATTCCCATATACTCGAACGCCTTTGCGGCTTCCGTTGCGGAGAACGCCGTGTTTGCGCCCATCTCTTTGGCTTTCGCCGTCAGCGCGTCAAGCTCACTGCCTGATGCTCCCGAGATCGCAGCAACCGTGCTCATCTGCTGCTGAAAATCTTTGTACGTCTTGACCGTATCATAGATGCCGTAGCCGATGCCCGCGCCCGCAATCATCTGTGCGCCCATACCGGTGACGGACTGCACCGCACCATTCACCGCGCCGCTTGCCTTCTCCGCGATGGTATTCTTTGCCGCAATCGTCACCATCCACGCCTTGCCCGTGAGCGCGGTAAGACGAGCCTGTGCCTCACGCACCTTGATCGCAGTACGATCGATCGCACCAATGGTTGCGTTGTAGGTGCGCCCCGTGATGCTGCGCAGGGTTTCTCGTGCTCGACTGATGGCTGGTGTGACACGATCAATGGCACGGAGCACGACTTCATAATCTGCTTTTGCGAAATTCTTGAGACGTGCTTTGGTTCGTTCAATGCTCTTTTCAAATCCGCGCATTTTCTTGTTTGCGCGATCAAGTCCCGGACTTACATTGTCCTGTGTCTGTACCACGATATCAATGACGTGCTCCGCAGCCATAGTTTCAACCTCCTTCCACTATGTTCGTTCTTGGTTTTCCAGTTCAATTTGCGCCCGTATGCTTGCACGGATAAACATCCGTACAAGCGCGGGCTTTTCTGCATACTCATCCGGCGTCATGTGAAGCCGCTGCAAGATGTGGTGTAGCAGCGTCAACCCTCCGCCGGAGAGGATCAGTTTTTTGTTGTCTCCTCCAACTCGTTGTTGTCAAAGCCAGAGATGGCATCGATCTGTTCGAGGATCTTGTCCTTCTCACCGGACATCAAAATCTTGTCGATAGCATCGATGCCGGACGCGACGTTGAGCTTTTCCCACATCTGTTTGTTGTCCCAGATCTTCGCACGATCCTCGGGAATCGTTGCCTCATAGATGAGCTGTGAGCGATATCGTACCGAGTTTGTCGATTCAGGCACCTTGACGCCGATGCGCTTGTTGCGCACATATTTCGTGTTCTTCTCGCGGCAGCGGTCGTACTGCTCCTCAGAGAGCGGACAAACACGGAACGTAAACAGAACTACCTTCTTGCGAACAACGCGCATGGTATAGGTTTCGTCCTCAGACTGCTGGTAATTCGCTGCCGCAAGCAGAGCGTGCAGAATGTCACCGTCGTATGTTTTCAGTTCCTCTTCAGTACCGGCCGCGACATCTTCAATCGGGTCAGCGGCAAGCATGAGTTCCTCGTCGGGTTTAACTGCCATAAATATCCTCCTTGTCTCTTGTCAGGGTTAATAGCTGAGCAGATTCTGAAGTTCAGGCGGGCGATTGACGAACAAGCTCCACTGACGTTTGATAAGATCGCCAACAGAGACGTTCTGAAGATCAATATTTCCACTTGGTACACAGTCGCGGAAAATCATACGCTCCTCGCTTCCGTTGCGTCCCTTGATGACACCTTGGAATGTCCAACGCACCCCCTGCCCCGAACTCATCATATTAAACAAGTCCTGAATGAACGCGTTGTCTTCGACAACGACCTCAGTGAAATTGAGCGTAACGCTATATCCCTGAAACACCTCATGTTCCTGCGCATCGCCAATCGGCTGATACTTCGCGTTCGTGACATTTGCCTGCACCTGATACGTTTCCACCGTTGCAAGAAGCCGTCCGAACTCATCGAACAAGAGTCCATCTTTGCCCGTGAATACGCGTCGCGCATCAACGGGGCCTCTCGGATTCCACATAGATTACTCCCCCTTCTTCTCCGCACGTTCCGGTGCAAAGCGGAACTGATACGTGAGATAAATCTTCTCGGCGCTGTCAATGTCGTCAATGGCGAGCTTGAACCACGCCGAGTCACCCTCTGCCGGGTTGCCTGGGTCTTCGTAGACCGTCGAGCCGCGCATGAGTTTCTTCTCCTCAATCATCGCATTGATGACCTTCTGCGCCGTAGCCATAATGGTCTGGCGACCATCAGTATCGTTGTTGACATTCCCGACGAGCTTCTCGCAGGTGCTGTCTACGCGATCCATCAGCTCGAAGCGCGTCTTTGTGCGGCGAATCTTCTTCCATCCTTCATCCATCGTGGCGTCCGGTGTGACAAGCGTGTTGATGGCACTGTCAATCCATACCTGATCGCTATCATTGAGTGTGAGTACGAGGCACCCCTTCGTCTCAGCCTTGATGATCTCACCGTTCGTGAGCGGCTCGGTGAGGCTGACCGCATTAGAGATAACGTTGTGTGTGAGACTTGTATTCGCCTCGAATGCCGCGACCATGCCGCCAATGCGAGCCGCTGCACGCCAACCGTCATACTTTGTCCCATCGCTGCCAACCCATCCGTTTAGCGTATAGACGATTTTCTCATCGTTGAACGATGCCGCCTGAGTCATGCGATCAGTGAGCGCCTGAGAGCTCTTTCCGGCGAGAGACGCGAATCCGAGGTGTCCCGTCTGATAGCTCTGAACGACGAAATTCTGCAAGAGCAGTTGCACTGCACTGTCGTCCGTATCGGCGATAATACAGTTCCACTTGTACCGCTCAAGAATATCCGTGCCCTTCTCGTAGGATGCCGTCTTGACCGTCGGATTCTTTCCTCCGGTGAGAGGCTGCTGCGTCACAGATGCAAGCGGCCCCTTTACGCCGCCCGCTGCTTTTGCGATAAAGTTCTTGCTCCGGGCCATCGCGGCGACAAGGTTCTCCGGCTCATTCTCGCCCGGTGTAAAAGAGAACTGCTCGAAGATATCGGTGCCGTCATAGATAATGACCTGCCGATTATCCGTAATGAGGTTTGTCCGCACGGACACCGTAAACGGGCGTGTTCCCGGATGTGCCGCCGTAATAGTAACCGCTGTCGCAGGAGATCCGTCCGTATTCTTCAGTTCGATGCTGCCGGGCTTGCCGTCATCACCGCCAATGCGAACAGCACGCACGGTTGTCGCACCGCCCTTGAACGCTTCCTTGATCGCGGATACCGTATCCGCTGTTCCGTAGTAGTCTGCGACGCTGTTCTGCATGGTAACGTCCATGTCAAACTCCTCGTTCAGAACGCCCCAGTCTGCCTGAAAAAGCACTGCCGCCACGCCATTGGTTGCGCCGACGGTTTCAACGCCGCCGTTATTCTCACGCCGATAATATACGCCCGGGCGAACTTTCTTTTCGCCAATGCTGAAAATACCGCTCATACGTTATTCACCCACTTTCTTGTCTCGAAAACGTGCGACAATCTCCTGTGCTTCGGTTTTCGTCGCCTTGTCTTTGCCGGCATACCGAAATGCGGCAAGGACGGTGTAATCGCGCACCCCGTCACCGAACATCTCCGGACGCTGCGCGAATTCCTCGGCGGTATAGATGTCCTCTGCAACTACCTCATCTTTTACTTTCTCTGCCATTTGCGATCCTCCTTAACGCCACCCAACATGGTGGATTCCGTGTGCGTATGTGGGGCGCCTGAGCAGCCCATATTGTACGCTGATTCGTAATTGCCCCGTAAGTTCATCTCCCGCTGCGTCGCCCTTGATCTGCTTGATGAACATGGGCGAACCGTCGAGCATCTTGATTTCCCCCGCAAGAGCAAGCGATTGACTGAACTGTTCCAGCCACGCGATGCGGTCATGTAGAGACGGGGCAAAGAGATGAACGGCGATCTCGGCATTCATCCACACAACGGTGTTTGTCTCCCGATCTATGGATGCCGCTCCTTTGCTGAAGTAGATTGTCGGTCGCTCTCGTGTCGGCTCAAAAATGCCGCGCAGCCACGCTCTTCCGATAACAACAACTCGCGCGCACCATTCCTCTGTATAGCGACACATTGCAATGACCGGATCAGGGTCACATGTTTCAAGAAGCGGGTACTCGTAAATCTCGAAGTTCACCGTCATACCGACAATCAGCGGTTCACGGTCACCAACTGCTTCCTTGAACACCTGTGTCTCTTTCCACTTTGCCGAAAACGTCTCTCCGACATCCGGCGTAAAGAACACCCCCGCAAGAGTATCACGCACGAGCGGCTCAATCTCCTCGGGGGGTGTACCCGTCGTACTGCATGCAATATCCACGAACATGACTTTGCGGCGATCTCGCGCAGGGTCTGCAAAAGTGTCTGCCGAGAACACAATACGCGGGTACTGCGCATCTCCCCACATCTCGTCTTTATCATCCGGTGCTTCTTGAAAAAAGATTGCCGGCATACCGCCGAATGTGGCGAGCTTTTCAGAAAGCGCTGCGCTCTCTACGAGGCGCTTCCGTACAAGGGCTTCAATCGTAGCCATTTGTCATCTCCACCTTTTCAACAGATGCCAAGTCGCGGCTGTGCACAATCGCCCATTCGCTATTCTGAACTTCCTGCGCGCGAATCGTAAAGTACCGCGTGGCGCGGTGAATCTTTGGCAAATATACGATTTGTGCCATTTCAGAGTCGATATAAACGACGATTCCGTTTATACTCTCTTTCCATGTGCGATGACGCGCCCGCACAAAGTCCCCTACCGCGATTTTCCCGAGAGCAAACGCGGGGGATTCCTTTGTGATAACAAGAGACATTCATTTCACCCCTTTAAAAATACCGATAACCTCGGGACGCGCTTGGTCGATGATCCGCTGGCGGAAGGGACGTGCCTTCATGCGTGCCGTGCCGCTTTCAAGGGCTGCGGCGTAAGGCATATCGCTTTTGATGCGACAAATAATGCGCTCGCCTTTCCCAGTCGGCTGAGAAAAGACAAACCTGCGCCAGTTGCGGCGAAGGTTGCCGGTGTCGGGTGCTGGTGCTGCGCCTGGAGCAGATGCCGTATGCACGCCTTTCGCGCCACGCTTGTAGACACGCCCCGAACCGTCTTTCCCCAGCACGTCATACGCTGCATTCTGCATGACATTGGTCGCTCGAAAGGCGCGTGACCGAGCTTGCGTATTTACGCTCTGCACTTCGTCATTGACTTCGGCTTCCACGGAGCGAATCACCTGATTCACACTACTCAACCCGATCACTCCTTTCCTCAACGTAGTAGATGGTGAACATCCCGAGCATGGACGCATTGTCCACACCGCGCACATAGAAATAGCGCCCACCGTGCACAAGGCGGTCGCCCGCCTTCGCCGCAGGTTCTCCGCAGTGCTGTACGATGGTGTGTGTCACAGGGTGCTGCAACGCCTTCCATCGCAGGATTTCGGATGTCTTTGCATCTGCGAGTGCGCCTCGGACAATGCTGAACGTTGGCAGAAATACTGCCTGCGGTCTGCCGTTATCCGATGTCTTGAGCGTCTTTCGTTCCACGACGAATTGATGGAACAGGCTTCCGGGTCTCAGGTACATTGCGGCCGCCCCCGATCCTGCCTGTTATCGTGCATCCCCTCGAAGAAATACGGTGGATGATGATGCGCTCCGGGAAGCTCAGGTAAAGCATGTGCCGCAGACAGCTCCTTTTTCAGCTCGTCATAGAGCGTTTTCCAGTGTGCATAACGCTGACTGAGCGACCACTGAACGGGTCCTGCTTTGGTGTCGACCTCGGGCGCGAATCGGAACAGGACGCTTTTTACTAGCTCGAATTTCGCCCGACGCCACGATTGAGGAAACGACGCAATCATCGCGGTGATTTCCTCATCCGTAAGAAGCGCCGTTTTATCCGGCTCGTCAACGAGTACATCGCCGAGTTCAAACCGCATTTGATTGATGCCACTATCCGCAATCTGTGCCCCATCATAGGTGAATGATCTTGTCATAGCTCACTCAGCCTTGCGCCGACCGCGACGCTTTGGCTGCTCCTCATCCTTGTCCTCAGCGGGATTCGGAGTCTCAGTGCTCTCGGCGGGTTGCTCCTCGGGCGTAGCAACACCATCTTCTATCCCCCAATCCTCTAGCTCGTAGGGGTCATCAAACTCCTTGAAAGTGATTGTTCCAGTGACAACGCCCATTTGACGTAGTGTTTCAGCCTTATTCGGATGAATTTTTACATCCGGAATCGTATCCCCGATAAGATAGTCCGTGCCGCCGAAGCGGCACGGTTTCATCGCAACGTAAACCATGACAGAACCTCCCGTCAGTCGACGCAGTTCTTCAGGAACACCGCGAGATCGTCACTCGTCTTTTTCATGTCCGTCGCAATCAGCCCTTCGATGAACTCCGTGTGGTCTGCGGGTGCGCCCTCAAACTGGCTCGTGGCGATGTACTGCCCGTTGCCGAGCATATCCCATGCAAAGATGTACCCCGCCGACGGCTCGTCGATCTGCGGCGTGTCCGTCGTGTAGCAGAGAAGCGCCGCCTTGCTGTCGCAAATGTAGCGCATATCCTCATCCATGCCAGCCGCTGCTGCGTTGTAGGTAGAGTCAAGGACAACGACCTGCTGCACCCCGAAAAGTTGCGCGAGTACCTGCTCCGTAACGACGGCGGGATTTGCCGTTGTTCCCGTATACTTCACGCGCTCCATGATGAAGTGGTTCGCCTTGAGCTTCGCGAACACGTCCACACCGAGCGCGAGCTTATTTGGCCTCCTGCGACCAACGCGGCGAATCTCATTGATAAGCCCATCAAACAGCGTCACGGGATCGCAGTTGCTGTCGTCGAACTTGAGGAACTTCTTCTGCGAGGCATTTGCCGCAGCCGCGCCCTCCCATTCGTTCTTCCAGACACCCGCCTTGAAGAAGTTCTGTGCAAAGAGAAGATCCTGATGCAGGTTCATCTGCTCTGCAACAAAGCGCACCTTCGCGCGGCGCGGGTCAGCCACTCCCGGTGCTGCCGAGCGGGTGTAGTCGAGTGCCGAAATCTTGTCGATGCCGACAAGCACCTGATCGACCTTGCACGCATACGTCTTATCCGTCTGCCCCATGACCGCCGGCGCAACGTGTCCAAACGCGGGCTTACGCTGCACATTGTCGCGTGCGAGATCACCCTTGCTGAACTCGTAGTAATAGCTGGACGAAAGCCCGACCGGACACACAGGGAAAAGCTGACGCGCCGCATACTCTCCCTGCTGGAAGTACGCCATACTCATATTCGAGAGATAGGCGTTCGGCTTCCACGTCCCAGCCGCTTTCTTGACTTCAATTTCTTTTACCGAAACTCCCATGTTGATTCCTCCTCTATCAGGACTTCATGAAGCCCGACTTCGTAATCTGAACCTTGACCGTCTGCCCCTTTGCAGAGCAGTCCTCAAGTGCGAAACCAAGAATAAACTTCCCTGCCGCTGCCTTGACTGCAAGCCCCGTCGCATCAGAGGAGAGCGGATCGCCGGCCGCGAATGCCGCGCCACCCTTCCAAATGCTGATATCCTTAACCTGCACGTTTACATCAGCACCCGCGTCGAGTGTTGCGGGGGTCTCTGCAATTGTGAGCCCTATCGGTGTGAGCGCATCGGTGCATGGGACAGCACCACCACTTCCAAGCGCAACAGCCGTGAAGGGTCCGGTCTTGATCTCGGTTTTTACAGGCACAACAATCGTCGCGCTGTCGTTGATAACAGTACCGTTAAACATCCTTTATCCTCCTCTTACTCGAACTCTGCGATGAGTTCAGGATTCTCCTGAAATGCCATATCGCGTGCCACGAACACACTCATCTCGGGGTGCGCCTTGCGAATCTCCTCGACGCGCTTTGCAATGCGAGCCTCTGCATCCGTCGCACCGCCGTTGCCATTCGATCCGATCTCATTGAACATTCCGGAACGCTTGGCGATGTCGAGCGCAGCATCCAGTGCCGTAACAATCTGATTGTACGCTTCCTCGCTCGCCGCCTTCGTGCTCTTCAAGACCGGCGCAAGCTCTTCGGGCTTCTTGCCGAGCAGCTCATAACGCTTGGCGACCTCCATAATCTCCGCGTCTTCCTGCTTTTCCATGCGCTTCTGCACGTTCTCAAGCATCGCCGCGAACTCCGGCATGACATCCTTCAGCACCTCGGCGGCCGATTTCTGCACAGGTGCGTCCTGCACGGCAACTGTCGGCTGCACGGTGGGCGCGGGCGGCACCTCCGTCTCAGGCGCGCCATAACGCTTCTCGATGTCCTCGAAAAATGCCCGCTCTTCAGCGGTCATCTTGCTCTTGTCAATCTTCATCTCTGCATCCTCCTCTGCTTTCATAACAGGTTCAGTTTCCTTGACGGACTCTTCCGTCATTGCCGCCACGCGGCTTTTCATGATTGCGATGTCCTCGGCGGTCATTGCAATCGGATTCATGTGCTTCTGCACCTCGGCGATATTACCGTCGCCCCACTGATTCGCAAACCCCAGAGCTGCGGCGTGGAACTCTGACACGCTCTGTTTCAGCAGTGCGGTCTTGTCTGCCACCGTATCATCACGGATAATGGAGAACAGGCTGCTGCGGAGCGCATCCGTCACGTTCCAAATCTCCTCACAGACACGCTGCTGTTTCAGCTCGGAATTTGCTGCCCCAAACGTCTTTGCGCCGCCCTCTGACTTTGCCACGTCTGCAACTTCATCCTCCTCCAAGCCAAACCGTTTCGCGATGGCGCGGATAAGGCTCTTGATTTTACTTTCTCCCACTTCCTCACCTCCTTTCGGCGCGTGCTTAAAGAGCGCAATGTGCGCACGTTGATTCGCCCCCGCATCCACAAAATCTACCTTCGTGATCTTGAGGTCGGTCAACTTTGTCGGCATAGCCTCAGCTCCTTTTTCTCCACGAAAAAGACGCCCATCTCTGAGCGCCTGAATCGCTTTTTATACAGTTTCCTGGATCGCCGTCCCCTCGATTGAGAACATCGGGTATTCTCCTGACTTGACCTTCTCCCAGACTTCATCGTCGGTCACATAGAATCCAATCCACCACCCCGTCGGGAGAGTGCCGTCAGGAATACCCATCGCCGCCATCTTTTCTTTCGTGAATACGACGGACTCCACAAGCACGGCACAGTCGCCGCGTTCGTGCATCTCGCCGCCCTCGCGGTAGAGCCGCACGAACTCGTATGCAGCGTTCTCAAGCGTTTCGGGGTCGATCATATCTTCAGAGAGATCAACCAAAGCCGCTCCATTCTCATCCTGCGAGATGCTCGCCCATCCGAAAGCCAGTCGTTTCTCATCACTAGACTTCTGAATACTGAACCGGCCGTGTACGGTCTGCTCCGTCTGAAATGGTCTCATCCATGCCCCTCCTTGATACAGGTCGGAATGTGTACGTCCAGCCCGAACGTACGGATAACGTCAAGATAACCGCAGTCTAAATAGATTTCCTTCGCAAGCTCCTCTTTACCAATGCTTGCGACAATACCGCCCAGATTCTCAAACAGCATTGAGAGTCCCGCGTTATAGCTGCCCGACTCACAGAAAGACGCGACTGCGCCGAGTGCGGATAGCTCACCCGCGCGCGCGGTACTCAGAAGCTCTTCCCACTTTGTCAGATATGTGTTCGACTTCGGCGGAAGCAATCCCGTCGGGTCGAGTTCCTGATAGCCTCTGTTGAACTCCCTACCGCTGATGCAGTATATTTCCGTGAGAGCTCCACCACCCGTAAAGAGCTCCCTGACGATGGTATATCCAAGCGGAAAATTCATTGACGGCGACGGAAGCAGCTCCTGATGTTCGTAGACCGTTTCACGGTTCATGATGTCAAGTGCAAGCTGATGAATCGTGTACTGAACCGAAGCCGTCAGCTTCTCATCGCCCGGCTTGAAGTAGCCCGTAACCGCTGCCCGCACAGGCGAAAATAGTGCTGTAACCTTCCCCGCTCCATTATAGCCCGCTTCCAATCGGTCGAGAGCTGCGAGCGCCTCTTTTTCTTGCAGCATAGAATCCCTCCCACAAGAAAAGCACTCTGCAAATCCGCAAAGTGCTCAGTCCTTTTCCTCTTCATACTTTTTCTGTAATTCTCGAATGCGGCGGTTACGTTCCTCTGAGATCGGCTTATAGTGTTCGGCGTTTGTGTCCAGACCGAACAGCTTCCCTTCCGCTCTCAGTTCTTCACTGATTTTATCCTCCTCCGCAATCGCCCAATCCAGAATTGCTTCAAACTCTCGCTGCGCTTCTTCTTTCGTCACCGCTTCCACCTCCTGTAACCGAATCCACGCCGCTTAGCCTCTTGAATTACCATGCTATGCCGAAAGACAAGTTCCTCTGCTTCGGCAAACGAGGGTATCTTATCAATGTCTTGCGGAAAGCGATTCAGCTCATAAACATATTTTTCATCAATGCCTCGGAGTATAGACAACTCGTAGAGTGTGAATAAGTTAATATCAGCTTTGCTGAACGACCACTCATTATCTGACCCAACAGGATGGTTATGTGTCACCACAGCACCACGCAGTTCATCGCCGAGATCTTCATCGGGGTACACGGCGTTTATGTTCGCGACGCAACGTACAACGCGCCCTTCCTTCGTGATAACAATAGCGTTCTCCACTTTCTGTGCCACAATCTGTGCCTCAAAATGTTCTATCGTGGATTGTACCATGTTCTTGTCGGTGAAATCAATATGCCCGAGTTCCTGCGGCACAGGATGGTCAGGGGCTTTCCTTTGTCCTTCTCCCGATCTCAAGCCTCGTGCCGGTGCTGCAATCTCCTTGTACTGAACCACACAGCGGCAACGAGGATGCGCGGGGGGCGTTTCGTGCATTCCGGGAAAAAGCTCTTTCCCCTTGATATCGAAGGACTCATCAAATCCAATCTCCTTTCCATCCAGTGCGCCGCAATGCGGACAGACGCGTTCCGATCCAGCCGTACGCCAGACCTTGACGCACCCCCCCATCAGCCCGTCCCGCATCGCGTTCCGTATGCTCATGTTCTCGCCGCGATTGTAGGCAAAGGCAAGCTCCGTATTAGCAATCATATCCGCACGCGCCCGATGCTGACGTGCCGCATATTTGAGTGCCGCTTCCTGCGCCTTCTTCGCTGCGCTCGCCTCGGTCATGCGTGGGTGCGCTTTCAGAAGGCTATCGTAGACACTCTGCTGATACCGCGCATTTGCGGCCGCGTCGCTTTTTGTCAGCCCGATGCAGGGGCGAATGTATCGCGCAATCTGCGCCGCCGTCCAACGCTCCTGCTGTCCCTTCCAGAGGATTGTCTTGACTGCCATGCGTGTCTCCTCGCCAATATTCGTGATAAATCCTGCTGTGCGCTCACGAATCCAGTTCTGCACTTCCCGGTCTGAGTCATCGAGCAGCGTGCCGCCGAGCTTTTCTTCCCACGCCTTCGCCCCTTCCTTCATCGCCGCGAAGTATACTGGCGCGAAGTGCTCATTGATAAGGCGTGCGTAGTCATCCTGCCACTGAAGGATCTGCTCCTCATAACCGCTGAGTGCCGCCTCGCGCAGCTCCTTGTAGGTCACTGCCGCCTGTTGGTCTTGGAACACCGAGTAAAACCACTGCGCCAGCTGCGGAGATTCTGCATGAAGAAAATCATCGAGTCGCCGCAGGATTTCTTCTGCCTCATTACTGCTCTTTCGCTTGCGCAGAACGCGGACGGGGGAGAATGTCAGCATGGCTCTATCTCCTCCCCAGACGCTTTCGTGCCGTCTCTGTGTCGCCGTTTTCCTCTATCTGGATGTCTTGTATGTCCTGCACGTTTTCCTCGCCCTGTGCGGGCTGTAGCGGCTTCATAGCGGTTGTCTGAGTCTGATATTCGTCAATCCGCTCCGGAAGCCCCGCCTGCTCACGTACGAAATCCTCAAGCCCCGCGTCGGGCTGCAAGACCCCGATGCCTGTCATCTTCTGGATGTAGTCGCCGAGCTTGCCGAGATCCTGCGTCTCGATGTCTCCATGTGTCAGTTCGGGGTAGTCTGTGATACCGCCAAAATGCTCTCCGTTCATGTCCACAAGATATGGAATTGCTTTCTTATTGAACTCCTCGCAGATGATGTCCAAAAACGCACCGATGGCAAGCGAAAACATCTCAGTTTTGTTGTCCGATAGGGCAAAGCTTCCGACCTGCTGATGCCCGAGCAGTACAAAGTCTGCAAGCACGGTCATCGCCATGCGGGTATCGTAACGGTCAATCGTCGCGTTCGTGTCGAAGTTGCGCTTTCCGCCCGTACTGAGCAATTTCAAATCCCACTCAGCAGGGAGAACAATCCCCTCCATGCTGTCACGGCGAATATTCTTCACGAGAGCTTCTGCCAGTGTGCGCGTTCGTACAATGTCGGGGTCGTCACTCCATATATCCATCCCCGCAGGAGCAACGAGAACAGGAAGTCCCGCAAGGTCGCGCTCAATGCCGATACCCTCGATCTCCTGAAGCCGCTTCTTGAAGAACCACGAACGGTAGGCATTGCGAAGAATGCTGCGCCCCTCGGGATTTCCCTTGCGGCTCTCCGTGCGGAATAGGAGCAGTTTTTCTATAGGAATCGTGATGATTCCAAAATCGGGCGGCGGCATCTGCGTTAAGCCCCTGAGATCGTCGCGCCCTCTGTACTCCCATTGATACAGCGTGTCCTGCGCACGAATCGGCAGTTTCTGCCATCCGATAAGACCATCGTTGTACTTGCTGTTCAGCGTTCTGTCACGCTTTCGCCCCATGCGCCGCTTGTAGACGATCTCGTGTGCGCTCCATCCGTAGACAAGAAAAGACAGAATCTCCGAGAGCGTCCCCGTCCACGAATCCTCCATGTCGTAAAGACAGGATTCCACAAACGCCGCACACTCCTCATCAATTACCTCCGCGCCGCCCGGCTGCACTCCCCAGTGAACATTTCGAATGAGCATCTTGACGGCAAAGAGTATCGCCCCGATGATGTCGTCATTCTCGGACATTTCCTTGTACGCCCGAATGCCGCGCTGTCCCCGCAGCTCCGGCAGGAACTCCTCATAGAACACACCACCATAACGCTGTTGTCCTGTACGTCCGATTTCATCTTTTGCCATTCATCCTCACCTCTATGTCCAGTAACTTTCTTTCATGAGCGTTCCATCCATAGCGGGAAGCTGTGCATTATTCATCCGCGCCACCAGAGAAAACGCATCGCTTGCTGCATCCACCTGATCGTCATGGAGGGCATCGGGAAACCCCTCCAACTCATCCAAGAAAACATCATTCCACCCCCCTTCGAGAAGAAGCACATTTCCTACCTGCCACTGAGCGGCAAACGGCTCTGCACGCCGTATCTTGTCGCCGGAGACAGGCTTGCTCTCAACCGAGAATCCCGCAAGCTCTTTCTTGTAGCTCTCTGCCTGTTCCTTCCCCGCCTGCCCTGGGTCTTGCGGAATGGATATTCTTCGGCATCCGAACGCAGATTTATCCGTGATCGCCGTGTTCTTCACGAGCTGGCGAACGGCTGACGCACTGAACGCCATCCTCTTTGCGTCGATAATGATGTACTGCCCGTTTCTCATGCGTGCCATGAGACAGGCTGCCGTGCGGTCAGGATTCTTGTTCTCTGCCGTGATCTCCGTCGCCGCCAGATCCCATGCCCGACCAATCGCAACAATCTTATCCGGAATCTCCTTCACGATCCGCGTCTGTTCCCGCTTGAAATACAATCCTGCTGCAGGGCGTATCTTCCAGTTCCCCTTGAGCAGCCGTTCCTTCTCCACGACGGTAAGCCCGTAGAGGTTTGCAAGATAGCCGGGGTCAACCCTCAATAGTTCCTTGTTGTCGTGGATGGAGGATGCAATAAACGTCACCGATTTGCACAGTGCGGGACTGAACTCCGGCATCCCCGCACACAGTTCGGATAGCTCCTCGATGGAATCCCCCCACGTCAGATTCCCTTCGCTGCGGAAGAAGTAGCGAATTCTCCCCGATCGTTCAGGAATGGCGTACCCTGTGTTCGGGTCAATCCACCAATTGATGAAGTCCGCCACCCACGAATCCACATCGGGATTGCAGGTCGCCCGAACATACGGCTTCACTCCGCAGGTGGAGCGGTTGCGAGACAGCATATAAAAGAAAACAAACTCACTGAAATGCGTGAGTTCGTCAAAACCGATGGTGCATATCTGAGAGCCTTGCCACTTCGTTACACCGCGGTCGCCGTCAATGTGCATGAACGACACTCTCGCTTTGCCGTTAAACGACCAGTGCGGCTTGGGGCTTGCCTTGAATACCGCCCCCTTGATATTCCCGTAGATTGCCGCGCTCTCATCGAGAAGCCCGCCGTCGATGCTGATCTGCGTCGCGTTCTTTCGGAAGATCGTCGCCCCGTACCCTGCCTTGTTGATGTGTCGCAGAGGTTCAAGCAGAAGCCCATACGTTTTCCCGCCGCCCGCTGCACCGCCATAGATGGCAATATCGGCAGGTGTCGTCAGAAACATTTCCTGTGGTCCCTTCTGCGGTCGTAGGACGATGCCGCTCATTTCGTCTCATCCCTTCCGTTATCAGGAATGTAAATCTCAACCTTCTGCTCTTCCTCATCCATGCGCTCCGCAACAGGCACACGGTCTTTGTATTTATCCGGCATTCTGTTTTTGGCAAGGAATATCTGCATGGTCGGATTCGGCTGTATCTGTTTCTTTGTTTTCTCTATCCGAACAACCGTCCCTGTCTTTGGGTCAAGAATGGATTTTACCTCTTCCACGTATGTCCGCCCGAGCGCAAGGTCGAACATTGCGTTTTCAAGTTCAAGGTTCGGAATCGCTTTGGCATTTTTTATGGCGTCCGCAAATTTGGGAAACTTCTTTTGCCAGTCGTAAAATGTCGTAAGCGAAATCCCCATGTTTCCGGCGATCTGCTTGTCCATGAGCCCGAGCTTCGCCCACATACAGACATTCTCCACCCCCTTTCCCTCAATCCATTCATGATATAGTCCTTTTCGCGGCATGGTTAATCACCTGCCAAATATCGCTCAGCCATAATACGCAAGAAGTCTGTGCGCTGTTTTGTTTCAACCTCGCCCTTATCCACCATTCGATCAACAGCCTTTTTCAAGGTCAATGCTGCCGCTGCTGAAATGTTGTCATCTCCAAAAATACTAGACAGCGGCACTTTGTTTTTGTGTTTCAGCTCTCCTTCGTCGTCGATATACCCTTCCTGCAAATCTTCCTGATGGCGCATAAACACATCAAGAATGAGCATAAGAGATGTCGCACTGTTTTTCACGTCATAGGCAACCTGTACCTTCGATTGTGAATCCAACAGACGCTTAAAATCGTCGATGCGATTGATATAAACCGTATCTTGTATACCTCCACATTCAACTGCGTGTGCAAAGGCTTCATCAAGCATATCTACCTCATGTGGCAAAAAGAGAAACGTCAAACTTCGGTAGTCAAGTTTGACCTCAGAGAGCGACGCAAGCGCAGTCTTTTCCATTTCCTCAAGCACTTTGTCGTCAAGACCGGCATAGTATTTAAGGCTTACGTCGTCGATCTCATCCCAAAGTTCTTTGAGAATCGCCATATCATCCTTGCCGTCAATCGCATTATGACTAAGTTCGATTGCAATCTGTTCCTGCTTGCTCAGGTCGCGATCCGTAAAAAGGACAAGCACTTCTTCCAGCCCCGCCTCAATCGCCGCTCGGCATCTGTGGTTGCCGGAGAGAACGCGATATTTGTCATCGTGTTTCCAGCACAACGGTACGGATGAAAGACCGCCATCCCGCTTAATGTTGTCTACGAGATTGCGAAACATCTCATTTGTCATGTACCGTGCGTTCTTTTCCAAGAACTCCAACTCGCTGACATTGACCAACGCTAACTTATAGGGATGATTGATTAGCCCCTCATTCAGTCGGTCAACTTCTGACCGTGTTTGCTCTTCCACCATTCAAATCCCTCCTTCAATGTCCAACGTCCGGCTTGTGCCACGTAGTTAATCGCCCCATCTTTCCGTGAGTATATGTCAAACAGCCCGCGATATTTCATACTGACATTCTTCTTTGTGAAAACCGTCGTCCCAATCGTCTTGACCTTGATCGACATCGCTTGTTCGAGCACGTCCCGCATTTCTACAGAAAGAGCGGCAACGAGCACCAGCTTCGCAAACCGTTTGTAAATCGACGGGCGAATACAAAAATCGCTCATCATATAGGCATCCGTCCAGCCGCCAAGATAACTCGAACGACTCATCCCTATTGCACCGACTAGCTCATCACCAACAAGAACAGCACAACTCACCGTTGCAGCGGCGGGAATAATGCCAAGCGCCAAATATTCACTCCTTAGTGTGTTAAGCTGCCCCTGTGTAATTCGCGCAATGCGCAAATCACCATTCAGTTCTCCCGTCGCCCTCTTGATATTGATATTCTCCGTCTTTTGTCGTGGCATCGTGATTCTGGACTTTGCGCTGCTATTGCTGTAAATATACACAGGCTTGCTTCTCGCGCTCGTTTGAACCACGCCGCAAAGATGGTCTCGCAATTCCTCTACGTCATAGTCGCGTAACGTAACCCAGTGCTTTTTCTGCATGATGAGCTGGTTAAATTCCTCAAACCGAGCATCATCAAAGATGACATAATCTGGAACATCCCAGTCAAACACCGCATTGATTTTCTTATACAGCTTTTCATACCCGCCCTTATAGGTCGGAGAAAAACTGATTGCAACGCAGTCTTCCGGTGCTTCCCGCATATAGTCGATAACATCCTGCGCGTAGAACCCGGCAATTTTCACATCGTCCAGCGCCCGTTTAACCGCTTCTACGGTTTCGCGCTGCATTCTGTCGAACTGTTCCTCATACGCCGTTGCCAGCCTCTTAAAATACGGCAAGTCTTTATCAATCCACTTGAAATACTCACTGCACATGAGAAGCGTTGCGATTTTATCCTCGCCCGTGGAAAGATACTCGTTCAGCCACGCGAATCGTTCATCAACGACTTCGATTCTCGTATCTTTTCCGGCAAGATAATTTCCAATAGCACACGAATAAAGCGACACATCATTGCTGTGTATGTTTGCGATCCCCTTCTTTGCAAGGATGCGCTCTACTGTAAAATTGCCGGAACAGCCAACATATATTGGAAGCCCTGCCCACTTCGCACTCATCTCGCTCACAATGGAACGAATATCCGTATTGATAGAGCCAATAAACAAAAGTTTCACCCCTCCCTATAAAATAGTCATACAAAAAGGGGCTGTTGCACGAAACCAACGTGCAGCAGCCTCAATTTTGTGCAAAA
>NZ_DBHIVL010000015.1:0-38078 GCF_057271695.1 Centipeda sp. (in: firmicutes) | reverse complement strand
TTGGCTTCACATACACGCACAAGGACAGTGCAAAGAGCGAAGTCTATGCGGGGCTTGCGTGGGAGTACGAGTTCAGCGGCAAAGCGGGCGCGTCGTACGAGGGATTTGATGCTCCGAGCCCGTCGCTGCGCGGCGGGAGTGCGATGATCGAGGCGGGCTACCGCTTCGCACCGCAGGGCAGCCGCTTCTCGTACGAACTGCACTTCACGGGCTGGCAGGGCAAGCGTTACGGCTATATCGGCAGTGCGCACGGTAACTGGGCGTTCTGACCGACGCTCCATGTCTTAGACACATTGCTGTCTGCGCTCTTCTGTAATATATAGGTGCTCGGTGCTCGGATGCTCAAAATGTTTACGGATGGAGGAATATCTGCTATGCATGGAACTGTGACCAAAAACACCTGCCTCCTCCCCTCACTTTCGCTGCTGCTGCTCGGGAGCACCCTCCTGCCGCCGACGGTCTGTCTGGCGGGGACGGAGGTCGCAGGACACGAGCGGCAGACGGTGGGACTGGCAGCTGACACCTCGCTCGTGGCGGGGGAGATTACCGATCCTGCCGACGCAGGGGAGGTGCATCACAATGTCCTGCGCGTCAACTCCGGTATCGGCGATTCAACACGGGACGACCTCAAGTTTGGCGGCGGTATGACCTACGGTCCCGGAGCGGTCCACCACAACGAAGTGATCGTCGGGCGGGATGCTGCAACGCCCAGCGGATGGAGGGTCGGAGGATATCATTGGATCGGAGACATATCGAATATGCCTGATTACGCGCTGTTCGGCGGCATGGCCCACGGCACAGAAGCAGTGGGCGATGTACACCATAACAGGGTGACGATCAGCGGCGATTACGCCAACCCCGATACCTTTACAATGAATTACCCGGTGTTCGGCGGTGTGTCCCTGAGGACGGGGGTGCCGGACTGCGGCAGTGCCGATGTCCTCTACAATGAGGTGGTGGTACGCAATGTCGGTGCGCCTGTTGATAGTGAATATTATGCTTTTTCTTTGGGGGTTTGTGGAGGATATACGGGCGGGGATGCCGTCGGGAATCGGGTAACGGTATCGAACAGCAGCGATGCCGATTATACCGGTGCCCAAAGTCATGGGGGCAGCGTCCGCGATAACCATGTTGTTCTCGACGGAGTGCGCTTGGCTCCGGGACAGCTTATGGGTTTCTCGGGGAAGGCGGTGGGTGCAGCTGCCATCGAAACAACAGACCCTGACCGCACTGTTGTGGGAAATACCGCTGTCGCGACGGGGGATTCGGAGATCTTTTTCTTGTGTGGTGCCGTCAGTTCCGGT
Source organism: Centipeda sp. (in: firmicutes) (assembly GCF_057271695.1). Taxonomy (NCBI): domain Bacteria; kingdom Bacillati; phylum Bacillota; class Negativicutes; order Selenomonadales; family Selenomonadaceae; genus Centipeda; species Centipeda sp. (in: firmicutes). Next base: position 36,774 of record NZ_DBHIVL010000015.1, on the reverse strand, counting down.
CATTTCAAGACCATCGCGGAGAATACGGCCGAGATCGGTCCGGGGGTCAGGGTGCGTTGGCTTGCCGGAGCGCTTGAAGATGAAATAAGGGGTTACTACTACCGGAAGAGGGATGATGGTGTCGTCACCCCAAAGGTCTATCCCAACAAGATCAAAGAGGGAACGATTGCCGAGCGGAATACGGTCCGGAGTCGTGGAGGGAGTGCCGAGAACGTATACGGCGGGCAGAACTGGGCTGCCGTGCGCAATGAGGTGCTGCTTTCCGGTGGTGTGTACGGATATGTCGCGGGCGGCGCGTGCGGCGTGGTGCGCGATACAGAAAGGATCGGGTACGCGCATGAAAACACCGTCCGCATCTCCGACGGTGCATCTGTGTGGGCTGTCCACGGTGGGGCACTATCTATTGGTCTGTTCGAGGGGACTACCAACCGAAACCGCGTCTTCCTCAAGGACTCCGCCGTGGAAGACTACGTGGTCGGCGGCAATGGCACGATCGCGAATGAAAACAGGGTCGAGCTGATCGGTGCGACGGTGGGGGGCAGCGTGGACGGCGGCGGTTATGACGATATTTCGAAAGAGGGCGAAGCGCAGCGGAACAGCGTCGTCATCAAGGACTCCAAGATCGAAAGTCGGGTGACCGGCGGCTCTGGCATGATCGCCAACGAAAACGGAGTCGAACTGATCGGCAGTGTGATCGGCAGTACTGTGACCGGCGGTTCCGGCGTCGTCGCCACCGACAACAGGATCGAGATCGCCGGCTGCACGGTGGACAGCGCGAGCGGCGCGTACGGAGAGCGCGAAGCACAGCGGAATCGTGTCGTCATCAAGGACTCTGCAGTGACATACGGCGTGGGTGGCAGCTTGGGCGGCGATATCGCCAACGACAACGAGGTCGAGATCTTCGGCTGCACCGTAGGCGGCGTGGGCGGTGCGAACGGAAAGGGCGAAGTGCGGCGGAATCGTGTCGTCATCAAGGACTCTGCGGTTCGGGCAGATGTGTTCGGCGGCAACGGCGGGGCTGCCGAGGAAAACAGCGTCGAACTTGCCAACTCCAGAGTGACCGGCAGCGTGGGGGGCAGCCTATATGCCGAGAAAGAAGCGAACCGCAACAGCGTCGTGCTGCAGATGACGACGGTGGAGGGGGACGTGATCGGCGGCCACCTGGCTGTCCTCAGCGATGGGCTGACGGCGCACGGCAATACGGTCACGCTGTTTCGCACGCAGGTCGGCGGGGATGTGGCGGGCGGGCGGATCGACAGCGACGACGGCAGCGGTCAGGCGCACGGGAACACCATCACACTCGAGGGGGCGGCGGTCACGGGCAGCCTCGGGGGCGGCGTCCTTCGGAGTGCCGAGGGCGTTCGGGGCGATGTGTCGGTGGAGCGTGCCTGTGCGACGCAACGCAACCGACTGAATATCGTCTGTGACACGGAGGGGCCGCAGCCGCATTCGACGGCACACAACATCGTGTCCCACAGTGTTCAGGAGGTCAACTTCTTCCTCGACGGACGGGCAAAGGATCGCACGTCGCCGCTCCTGCGCCTGACGGACACGGAACAGGACACCGACCTCCGGGACGCCACGTTCGCTGTCGCCATGCGCAGCGGCGGCGATGCGTTCCGCGTGGGCGAGGAGATCAGTCTGCTCAAGACCGGCAGCAGCCTGCGGACCGGCTCTCTTGTCCCGCGGACGCTCGGAACGATTGAGGTGTCGCGCCGTCCTCCTTTTATGCTCGGCGTGCGGAATACGGCATCAACCCCGCAGGATATGCGCGCACCGGACGAACTCTATGCACGGTTCGTGGGACCGGGACTGACGGACCGCACCAAGTCCTTTGTCCAGATGAGCGCAGGAGCGACGGACTTTGTCCGCCGCAGCGCCGAGCTGCCGCTGCGCGGCATCGCCTCCGCCGCAGTGCCGGATGCGCAGAAGCGCGGCTACCACCTGTGGACGGTGACGGATCGGGGCAGGCTCGTGAGCGGCTCTGCGGATGCAGAGATCCGCACCGACGGGTGGAACATTGCCGGCGGCTGGTCGCGCACGGATACGAAGAACGGTACGCAGCGCGTGCTTAGTCCCTATGTCGTGTACGGCAAAGGGACGTATGACGCATATCTCGGCGACGGGACCTCCGGGCAGGGCGGCATCAGCAGCTTGGGACTGGGCGTATTCGGCCGTATCGAGCGGCCCACGGGCGCATGGATGGAGGCGGCGCTGCACGGCGGTACGGTACGCAGCGACTACAGCGGCTCCATCGCGCCGGACAGCGACTCAAGGGTGGTGCTGTCGCGCCCGTACTACGGGATCTACCTTGGTGCGGGCAAACGGGTGCACGCGGGGGCGCACAGCACAGTGGATGCGTCTGTGCGCTATTTTGGGACATATCAGCCATCCGCAGACACCGAGATCCGCTCGACGGTCAAGCTTCCCTGCGGAGAAACGGAAACACTGGTGGAGCGGTATACCTTCGATGCGGTTTCATCGCATCGGCTGCGCCTGGGGGTTCTCTATGCGTACCGCATGGGGGCGGCGCACGAGGTATCTGCGGGGCTTGCGTACGAGTACGAACTCGCGGGACGGGCAGGGGCGTCCTTTGACGGTCTGTCCGCCCCCGCTGTATCGCTGCAGGGCGGCAGTCTCCTCCTCCGTCTCGGCTACCGCTTCGCCCCGCCGAACGGCCGCTTTTCCTGCGAGGTCCGTCTCTCGGAATGGCAGGGTGTGCGCCGCGGGCTCATCGGCGATGTGCATCTGCAGTGGAAGGTCTGAGCGCCGCAGCCGTGCGGCGGAGTTTCGGGCGGCATCCGTGTATTTTATCGACGCGGGGCTTTACAAAATCCATGTACTATGCTATACTTCAATAAATTCATTTAAGATCTGGAAAGAGTGGGTGGAAGCCCACTCTTTCATTGCGTATGAGAAGAGGGAGAGCATGAGCGCGAAGATCGAGGAGCGCGTCGAGGAGATCGTGCGCGGACTCCTGGCGGATGTGCCGGAGTTGGAGCTGGTCGATGTCGAGTATGTACGCGAGCGCGACTACTATTTGCGTGTCTATATTGACAAGACGGGCGGCATTGATATCGACGATTGCCAGAGCCTCAGTGAGCGTCTTGAGGAGATTCTTGACCGCGAGGACTTCATTCCAGATGCCTATATCTTGGAGGTGTCGTCGCCGGGGCTCGACCGCGTGCTGAAAAAGTCGCGCGATTTCGAGCGCGAGCACGGCAGGATGGTCGATGTGACGCTCTATGCGCCCTTTGACGGAAAGAAGCAGTGGACGGGCGTACTTGCAGGTTGTGATGGAGAGGTGCTGACCTTGGACGAGGGGATTCACATCCCCATGGAGCAGGTTTCACAGATACGTCTGCATATCGACTTTTAGGGAGGATTTGGGTTTTGGCAAGAAAAAGCACAAAGGAGAAGACCGACGGAAAGGCGTTCCTTCAGACACTGAAGGAGCTTGCGTATGAAAAGGGTGTCGACGAGGAGCAGCTCTTCGACACCATCAAGGATGCGCTGACTTCGGCATATCGGCGCAACTTCAACCTGGCACAGAATGACCGGAACGTCCGCATTGCTCTGTCGCGTGAAACGGGAGCGTTTCACGTCTTTGCCATCAAGGATGTGGTTGAGGAAGTAACGAACGATGTTACGGAGCTCTCTCTCTCTCAGGCGCGTGCCATAAGCCCTGACTATGTGGTCGGTGATGTGGTCGAGATCGAGATGACCCCTGCGAACTTTGGACGCATTGCGGCACAGACGGCGAAACAGGTTGTCATGCAGCGTCTCCGAGAGGCGGAGCGCGGGATTGTCTACGATGAGTATATGAATCGCAAGGCAGATATCGTGACGGGCATTGTCCAGCGTGTTGAGGGCCGGAATGTCTTTGTCGATATCGGACGTGCCGAGGCGTTGCTCATGGCGACGGAGCAGATGCCGACGGAGGAATACAACTACGGCGATACGCTGCGAGCCTACATCATCGAGGTAAAGCGCACGGTGCGCGGTCCGCAGATCCTCCTCTCGCGTACGCATCCGGAGCTGCTCAAAAAACTCTTTGAGCTGCAGGTGCCCGAGATGCAGGAGGGCGTGGTCGCGATCAAGTCGATTGCGCGTGAGGCGGGCAGCCGCTCGAAGGTCGCGGTGTACTCCTCGGAGGAGCGCGTCGACCCGATCGGTGCCTGTGTCGGGCCGCACTATATGCGTGTACAGGCGGTGGTCGACGAGCTCGCGGGCGAGAAGATCGACATTGTGAAGTGGAGCGACGATCCCGCGACCTACATTGCGAACTCGCTGAACCCCGCAAAGGTCATCTCGGTTGCGGTGAATGAGGCGGAGAAGGTATCGCGCGTTGTCGTGCCGGACTACCAGCTCTCACTTGCGATCGGCAAGGAGGGGCAGAATGCCCGTCTCGCAGCCAAGCTCACGGGGTGGAAGATCGACATCAAGAGTGAGTCACAGGCGCAGGAACTCATGGCTGCCGCCGATGAGGCGGAAGAGTCTGCGGTGGAAGCAGAGCCTGCGGCAGAGGAGGCATAATGACGGAGACGAAACAGCCCGAGCGGCTGTGCGTCGGCTGCCGTCAGCTGCATCCCAAGAGCGAGCTCCTGCGTATCGTGCGGACAGCAGAGGGGACGGCCGCATACGACCCGACGGGCAAGAGCCCGGGGCGCGGCGCGTATCTTTGCCCCTCCTCCGAATGCCTCCGATTGGCGCGGAAGCACAACGGACTTTCGTGGTCGTTCAAGGGGCGGGTTGCTCCTGCCGTCTACGATGCGTTGGAGGACGTTGTCCGACGTGAGGAGGACGGCGCATGAATGCAGAAATGGAAAAGCGCACGCAGAACCTCCTCAGCATGGCGGCGCGCGCACGGCGCATCCTATCCGGTGCGTTCGTGGTGGAGGAGGCACTGAAACGGAAGCAGGGAACATATCTCCTGCTTGCGGCGGATGCCTCGGAGGAGACGAAGACGAAATTTACCCGCATGGCGGCGCAGCAAAATGTGCCGACGGCGGAGTTACTGACCATGCAGCAGCTCGGACACTGTCTCGGCAAGGAGTACCGTGCGGTTGCTGTGCTCATAGATAGAGGATTTGCGGACAGGCTCAGCGCCTATTTGCAGGATATACCGACGGGGGTGGATTGATGTCAGAATCGAAATACAGAATCACCGATTTGGCAAAGGAATTCAAGACGGACAAAGATACCATTATTGATATCCTAAAGAGCAAGAACTATAAAGTGAAGAATATGTTCAGCGCAGTCGGCGAGGAAGAGCGCGCTGCGGTCAAGGCTGAACTTGGCCGTACCGCAAAACCCGTACGCAAGGAGTCCCTGCAGAGCAAATCCCCCGCTCCGAAGGCAGCCGGGCGTCCGGCAAAGAAGGAAAAACAAGCTGCTGCGTCGCAGAATTATGTGCCTGAAAAGCAGCCGACAGAGCAGCCCTCTATGGAAAAGACCACGCCTGCAGCATCGGAAGAGAAGCCTGTGCTGCGTGCACGCACGAAGGCATCCGGCATCGTGATCGTGCGTCAGGCACCCGCTAAGACGCGCACGGAGTCACAGGAGCGTCCTCGTTCCTCGGGCGGCGCATTGGGGAGTGCGGGCACACGTCCGCAGCGTTCCGCAGGTGCGCGCGGCGGTGCACGTCCTGCTGCCGGTGTGGCGATTCCGCCGCCGCCCGCGAGCGAGGGGCGCAGTGAGAACCGCCGGCGCGGCGGTGGTCGCGGTGGTGAGAATAATGCCGCCGGCGGCGACCGCAGCCGCACTGGGCGCGGCGGTGCACGCCGTGACCGCGAGGAGCGCACCGATCTGCGCCAGAACGAGCGCAGCCGCAGCGGTGCGCGTAAGGGGCGCAAGGGTCGTGCGGCGGCACCTGCGCCTGTGGTAAAGGCGGAGATCGCACGTCCGAAGCACATCAAGCTGCCCGAGACGATCGCCGTCAAGGATCTCGCGTCCAAGATGAGCTATACCGCTTCCGACATCATCAAGAAGCTGCTGCTCATGGGCGTCATGGCGAGCATCAATCAGGAGATCGACTACGATACAGCATCCCTCGTTGCGGCGGAGTTTGGCGTGACGACGGAGGAGCTGCCGCCGGATGTCGATCCGACGCTGATCCCGGAGATCGAGGACGACCCCAAGACACTCAAGGATCGTCCGCCGGTCGTCACCGTCATGGGTCACGTCGACCACGGCAAGACATCACTGCTCGACGCGATCCGCAACACCTCCGTCAGCACGCATGAGGCGGGCGGTATCACCCAGCACATCGGCGCGTATCAGGTCGTGTGTCAGGGCAAGAAGATCGTCTTCCTCGACACGCCCGGTCATGAGGCGTTTACGGCGATGCGTGCGCGTGGTGCGCAGATTACAGACGTTGCGATTCTCGTTGTTGCGGCGGACGACGGCGTGATGCCGCAGACGGTCGAGGCGATCGATCACGCGAAATCGGCAGGCGTGCCTATCATCATTGCCATCAACAAGATTGACAAGCCGGGCGCAAACCCCGACCGCGTCAAGCAGGAGCTTATGGAGTACGGGCTGGTCTCCGAGGAATACGGCGGCGATACCATTATGGTACCCGTCTCTGCGAAGCAGCACATCGGCATTGACGACCTGCTCGAGAATATCCTGCTCGTTGCCGAGGTCGAGGAACTGAAGGCAAACCCGAATCGCGAGGCGCGCGGTGTCATCATCGAGGCAAAGCTCGACAAGGGGCGCGGCTCCGTCGCAACGGTGCTCGTTCAGAGCGGCACGCTGCGCATCGGCGACTCCATCGTCGTCGGTACGGCGTACGGTCACGTTCGCGCGATGATCAATGACCGTGGGGACAACGTGAAAAAGGCGGGGCCCTCCATGCCGGTTGAGATCCTCGGTCTCAACGACGTGCCGTCGGCGGGCGACATTCTCGCCGCCGTTGACGAGAAGCAGGCGCGCTCGATTGCAGAGGCGCGTCTCGGCAATCAGCGGCGTGACCTCATCAAGTCGAAGAGTGTCTCGCTCGACGCGCTCTTCCAGCAGATCCAGCAGGGCGATATCAAGGATCTCAACATCGTCGTCAAGGCAGACGTGCAGGGCTCGGTCGAGGCACTGAACTCCGCACTGCTCGGGCTCAACAAGAATGACGAAGTGCGTGTCAACATCGTGCACTCGGGCGTCGGCGCGGTCAGCGAGTCGGATATCATGCTCGCGACGGCATCAAAGGCAATTGTCATCGCATTCAACGTCCGTCCGGACGCGAATGCACGCCGTCTCGCAGACACGGAGAACGTGGACATCCGTACCTACCGCGTCATCTACGATGCTCTGAACGATGTCAAGGATGCGATGAGCGGCATGCTCAAGCCGAAGTACAAGGAAGTCATTCAGGGACGCGTTGAGATCCGTCAGGTCATGCGCTTCTCGAAGGCTCTTGTCGCCGGCTCGTACGTCCTCGAGGGCAAGATCCACAACAACTCGAAGATCCGCATCCTGCGCGACAATGTTGAGCTCTTCGACGGAGAGATCGACTCTCTGCGCCGCTTTAAGGATGAGGTGAAGGAGGTTGCTGCCGGCTATGAGTGCGGCATCTCGATTGTTGACTTCCGCGACTTTACGGAGGGCGATATCATCGAGGCATATACAATGGAGGAGATCGAGACCTCCATCGCTGAGGCGAACAAGGCGGCAGAGCAGAAGCGCGAGGCGCAGGCTGCCGCGGCCGCAGCAGCCGCGGCAGCGGAAGAAAACGTAGAATAATCATCAAGGTGGTGCAGCCGTCTGCCCCGTGTCTGTAAGCGGGACAGGGGCTGTACCCCTTTGTATAGGAAGCACTGATAAATTCAGCACCGCCATCTTAGCGCATCTTTTTTGCCCGCACAACGTCTGCAAATCCTCCACATAGCCCTTGCTATGCGTCCGGTTTGCCTCCTAGTTCGGACGAAAAAATCTACGCCAATCTGACGGACTTCATTTTATCAGTGATTCCTATAGAGAGAGGAGGCGCACCTTGGCAAAGGTTCGCGTTGAAAAACTACAGGAACTTATCAAGCAGGAAATCAGCGACATTATCTTCAATGAGCTCAAAGATCCGCGCATCGGCTTTGTGACGGTCACATCCGTCGCGTGCACGGAAGATCTGCGCGAGGCGAAGATCTATGTCAGCGTCATGGGGGACGAAAAGAAGGCACGCGATACGCTGTATGGACTGGAGAGTTCGCTCGGCTTCGTGCGCCGTGAGATCGGGAAGCGCATTCGACTGCGCTTTACGCCCGAGATCGGCTTTGCGCTCGATACATCGCTCAACTACAGCGACCACATTCAGCGGCTGCTGAACGAGATTCACGAGGATAAACCTGCGGGGGAAAAGGAGGAGACGGTATGAAGATCGCACTCGAACAGGCGGCGCAGATGGTTGCCGACGCGCAGACCATCATCCTCACCTCGCACATCCGTCCCGATGGGGACAGCATCGGATCGACGCTCGGGCTGATGCACTATCTGAGAGAGCAGGGCAAGGATGCGCACGTGCTGATCGACGATGAGATTCCCCGCACCTTTCGCATCCTGCCGGGGGTGGAGCAGATCGAGCGTCCCGCTGAGGGAATGCGCTACACTGCCGATCTTCTCATCGTCTGCGATGTAGAGCTGAAGCGCACGGGTGCGGTGCTCGATGCGGTCGATGCCGTGCGCGTGCTCAACATCGACCATCATGTGACGAACGATGAGGCGGCGGAGTATCTCTATCTGAATCCGGACTACGCCGCGACCTGTGAGATCATGCACGACCTCGTGCATGCGATGGGCGGCAGCTTCTCGCTCGATGCTGCGACCTGTTTCTATACGGGGATGGCGACGGACACGGGCTTTTTCCGTTTCTCGAACACCACGCCGCATACAATGCGTGCGGCGGCGGACCTTATCGAGATCGGGGTAAAGCCGAATATCATCGCGGTGGCGATGGAGCTGAAATCCTACGATGAAGTCATGGCGCAGGTACGCGCCATCAAGAACCTCGAGATGTTCTATGACGGCAGGGTTGCAGCGGTCTTTATCGACGAGGAACGGGCAAAGGAAGTCACGACAACGGAGGGACTGCTCGATGCTCTGCGCGTGATCGAGGGGACGCAGGTCGTCTTTTTCATGAAGTGGCTCGAGCAGGACAGCTACCGCGTGAGCATGCGCTCGAAGGGCACGAATGTCTCACGCATCGCGCAGGGCTTCGGCGGCGGCGGTCACATCCGTGCGGCGGGCTGCACTCTGTACGGCTCATTCGATGAGGCGAAGAAGACAATCCTCGCGGCGATTGGGGAGGAGCTGAACCGTTAAGACGTGGACGGCTTTATCAATGTGCTGAAACCTACGGGGCTTTCGTCGCACGATGTCGTTGACATTGTGCGGCGTATTTTTAAGCAGAAACGTGTGGGGCACGCGGGGACACTCGACCCTGCGGCAGCGGGCATCCTGCCCGTTGCACTCGGGCGCACCGCGCGTCTCGTGGAGTATATGGAGGGTGCGGACAAGTCCTACCGTGCGGAGATTGCGTTTGGCTACGCGACGGACACGGGGGACGTGTACGGTGAAGTGGTTGAGCGCGTGGAGAATCCCGTGCTGCCGTCCGAGGAGGAGCTACGGAGTGTGCTTGGGCGGTTTGTCGGCGTGATTACGCAAACACCGCCCGCCTACTCCGCGATCAAGGTCGGGGGACAGCGTGCCTATGACCTTGCGCGGCAGGGGGCAGCGGTGGAGATCCCCACGCGCACGGTTCGCATTGACCAACTGGAGCTCGTCCATGCGGATGCCGCGCACGCACGCATCCTCGTCGATGTGGACTGTGCGAAGGGGACATACATCCGCTCGCTCTGCACGGATATCGGCGCGGCGGTGGGCCTTCCCGCGACGATGCGCTTCCTCCTGCGCACGCGCGTCGGCGGCTTTGTGCTCGCGGATTCGTATACGCTTGAGGAACTTGCGGAGGTGCGGGAGACAGCTCTGTGTGCTCCTGAGACTGCCCTCGATCTGCCTGTGTATGAGCTCGCCCCGCAGCGCGTGAAGGCATTCTACAGTGGGCTTTCGACCTCGGAGCGGCGCATGGAGCTTGCCGAGGGCTGCTATCGCGTGTATGCCGAGGGCGTTTTTCTTGGCATCGGACGCTATGATGCGGCAGAGCGGGAGATGTATCCTGCGAAGGCGTTTCCGCCGAGGTGAATGAGATAATGGCTGCAAAAGACCCCGTCGGCACGAGTGCCGACGGGGTCTTTTGTATGTACGAGCATCGCTTAGAGCAGTGCCTTATAGCGTCCCCATTCCGACTGTGGAATGGCGAGGACATCCATTGCTTTTTCAGCGGTGACCGATAGTTTTTCCATCATCTGCCGAATGGAGGACAGTCGCTCCGTTTCTCGCCCGCGCTCCATTGCTTCTGATGTGATTTCTTGAACAAATTCTTCCCACTTCGAACTCATGCGAATCGCTCCTTCCTCGCTTCTCTTAGAATCTCTTACTGTAACTATTCTATTGTATTCTTTCTGCAATCGCAAGTCTGCAAATTTTGAGAATTGCCCTCTCTGTGCTATAATGGCAGGAATGACAAAGGAGGAACACATACATGAAGATAGATGACGTAATTCACGGTTTTCGCCTCGTACGCATGGAGGAGATTGCGGAGGCGGATGGGCAGGGGCATACGTTTGTCCATGAGAAGACGGGCGCACGGCTCTTCTTTCTTGAGACGGCAGACGATAACAAGGTTTTTTCGATCAGTTTCCGCACACCGCCCGTGGATGATACGGGCGTGGCGCATATCGTGGAGCACTCGGTGCTCTGCGGCTCGCGCAAGTATCCGCTGAAGGAGCCGTTTGTTGAGCTTGTGAAGGGCTCGCTCAACACGTTTCTCAACGCGATGACGTTCCCAGACAAGACGATGTACCCCGTTGCGAGCCGAAACGACCGCGACTTTCAAAACCTCATGGACGTGTACCTCGATGCGGTGTTCTATCCATCTATGCGCACGAATCCGCAGGTGCTGATGCAGGAGGGCTGGCACTACGAGCTCGACGATGCGGATGCGCCGCTTCGTTACAGCGGCGTGGTCTACAACGAGATGAAGGGCGCACTCTCCGCGCCCGATGATCTCCTCGGCAGCCGCATCATGGCTGCACTCTATCCCGATACGACGTATGGCTGCGAGTCGGGCGGCGATCCCGAGGCGATCCCAACGCTAACGCAGGAGATGTTTCTTGATTTCCACGCACGGTACTATCACCCCTCGAACAGCTACATTTATCTGTACGGGGATATGGACATCAAGGAAAAACTTGCGTACCTCGACAGTGCCTACCTCTCGCATTTCGAGCGGATTCCCGTGCCCTCGCCCATTGACCGTCAACAGGCGTTCGCAGGGCGCGTCGAAAAGGCGCATTTCTATCCCATTGGGACGGAGGAACCGCTGGAGGGAAACAGTTTCCTCTCGCTGAACTGGGTCATCGGCGACACGTCCGACCGAAAGCGTGTGATGGCACTGCAGATTCTCGATCACGCGCTTCTCAGGATGCAGGGCGCACCGCTGCGTCAGGCACTCATCGACGCGGGGCTTGGGCGTGACGTGGATTCGAACTATGAGAGTGACATCCTGCAGCCGCTCTTTAGCATCATCGTGAGCAAGTCGGAGACGGCACGTGCCGATGAATTTGTGCGGATCGTCAAGGAGACCTTGCGGAAACTTGCGGACGGCGGTCTCGATCACACGCTCGTTCAGGCATCACTCAATACGCTTGAGTTTCGTCTGCGCGAGTCGGACTTTGGCTCCTCGCCGAAGGGGCTGATCTACGGCATCCGCATGATGAAGACGTGGCTCTACGACGGTGTGCCTGCGGACTACCTGCGCTATGAGGATGTGCTTGCACAGCTCAAAGAGGGGCTGGCAGACGGCTACTTCGAGCAGGTGATTCGGGAGTCCTTCCTTGAGAATCCCCACGAAGCACTCGTGACGCTCGCGCCAAGCCGGACGCTCGGACAGGAGCGTGAGACGGCACAGGCGGCGATCCTCGCGGAGAAAAAGGCGGCGATGAGTGCCGATGAGATCGCGAAGGTGATGGATGCCTGTGCGGCACTCAAGGCGGCGCAGGAGGAGGCGGACTCGGAGGAGGCACTCGCGTCGATTCCGATTCTCGCACGCTCCGACATCCGTGCGGACGCGGAGCGTCTGCCGCTTGCGATTCGTGACCTCGGAGGGACACAGATTCTTTACTCGGATCTTGAGACGAACGGCATTGTCTATCTGAATTTTTACTTCCCGATGGCGGCGGTCGCACAGGCAGATCTGCCGTATGCGTACCTCCTCGCCGAGATGTTCGGTGCGGTCGATACGGCGCGGCACAGCTATGCGGAGCTCGCGATGCTGCGCAGTCTCTACACGGGCGGTTTCGGCGTGGACATTGTCGCCTATACGCGTGCAGGCGAGCCGGACTCGCTCCTGCCGCGTTTCAAGCTGCGTGCGAAGGTGCTGCGTGAGAATCTGCCGCGTCTTTTCGATCTCCTCGCGGAGATTATGACGGAGAGCGATTTCTCGGGAGCAAAGCGCGTGCGCGAGCTGATCGACGAGGAAAAGACGGGCATGGAGCTGTCCCTGCAGCGTGCGGCAAATCAGGTTGTCGCGTCGCGCATCGCTGCCGATCTCATGTTCTCGGGCTGCTATGCCGAGGTCGGCGGGCTGCCGTTCCACGACTTTCTGCGCACGTTCAAGGATGATTTCACGGCGCGTCATGCGGAGATGCAGGCGGTATTCCGCCGTATTTTGCCGCAGATTTTCAATGCAAACGATCTGATGGTGAGCGTTACCGCACCTGCGGCGGACTACGATGAGATTGCAGCGGGGCTTACGGCATTCCGGCAGAAGCTCTCGTCCAAGACCTTCCCCGCAGTATCGTACACATGGGAGATTGCGCCGAAGAACGAGGGACTGATGACGCAGAGCCGCGTACAGTATGTGGCGAAGGGCGCAAACTTTATCAAGTTGGGATTCTCCTACACGGGGGTTCTGCGTGTGCTTGAGACGCTGCTGCGCTATGACTACTTCTGGACGCGGATTCGTGTGCAGGGGGGAGCGTACGGTACAATGACGCAGTTCAACCGCAACGGCTTCATGATCTTTTCCTCTTACCGCGACCCGAACCTCGCGGAGACGTTTGCGGTGCTCGATGAGACGGCAGACTATGTGCGCTCGTTCGACGTATCCGACCGCGAGATGGACAAGTTCATCATCGGGACGATGAGCAGCGTGGATGCGCCGCTCACGCCGCAGATGAAGGGCGATATCGCAGCGACGTTCCACCTGCGCGGCATCACATGGGAGGATCGCCAGAAGGCACGCGCGGAGATTCTGACGGCACGGCAGGAGGATGTGCGTGCGCTCGCGCCGCTCGTGGAGGCGGCAATGCGTGCTGATGTGCGCTGCGTGCTCGGCGGCGAGGAGAAGATTCGCGCAAACGAGGCACTTTTCGGTGCAATTCGTCCCGCGCTGCGGACGTGAGGAAAATTTTTGACTTTTCATGCCGCGCGTGGGATAATAGCGGCAGATGAACTTGAAGGGGGAACCTGCCATGAAGAAGAAAGTTTTCCGTGGTGCCGGCGTCGCCATCATTACGCCGTTTACAGAGACAGGCGTGAACTATACGGAACTCGGGCGGATTATCGAGGATCAGATCGCGGGCGGCACGGATGCCATCGTTATCACAGGGACGACGGGCGAGTCCGCGACGATGACGGATGCGGAGCACCGTGAGGCGATTCGCTATACGGTAGAGCAGGTGAAGGGGCGCATTCCCGTTGTGGCGGGAACCGGTTCGAATGAAACCGCCTATGCGGTCGAGCTCTCGCAGTATGCGGAGAAGGTCGGGGCGGATGCGCTGCTTCTTGTGACCCCGTACTACAATAAGTGTACGCAGAACGGGCTCATTGCCCACTATACGAAGATTGCGGACAGCGTGAACATCCCTGCGATTCTCTACAACGTGCCATCGCGGACAGGTGTGAGCATCAAGACGGAGACGTACGCAGCACTCGCGAAGCATCCGCGCATCGTCGCGGTCAAGGAGGCGAGCGGAGATCTCTCGGCGATCCTGCGTCTGCGTGCGGCGGTTGGCGACGAGCTTGCGGTCTACTCGGGGAACGACGATCAGATCGTGCCCATCCTCTCGCTCGGCGGCGCGGGGGTTATCTCCGTGCTCTCAAATGTTGCGCCGCAGGCGACGCACGATATCTGTCAGCACTATTTCGACGGGAATACTGCGGAGGCGGCACGGCTCCAGATTGCATACGCCGACCTCATCGACGCACTTTTCTGCGAGGTCAATCCGATCCCCGTGAAGACAGCGATGCGCCTCCTCGGCTACAACGTGGGGCCGCTGCGTATGCCGCTCTCGGAGATGGAGCCGGCGCATACAGCGAAGCTGGAGACAGCACTCAAGGCGCATGGGCTGCTGAAGTAATTCGATCAGATGCTCTCCCTTTGTGCGGTGCGCGGCGGGGGAGCGTTTTTGATATGGAAAGGACGGAGTGCGGTGACAGAGGATAAAGTCGATCTCACACGTGCAGAACGTGCCATGCGCGAATTTCTAACGGCGGTCGGTGTTGATCTTGCTGCGCAGGGGATGGAGGAAACACCTGCACGTGTGGCACAGCTCTACGCGGATCTCTTTTCGGGGCTGCACACGGACACACGGGATCTTTGGGCAGATGTACTGACAGAGGAGACGGACGGTCTTATCGCCGTTCGCAGTATTTCGTTTCACTCCGTCTGCGAGCATCATCTGCTCCCGTTTTTCGGAACGGCGCACATTGTCTATCGCCCGCACGCAGGACGCGTGGCGGGCTTTGGCATTTTCACACGTCTTGTCGAGCGCATGGCGCGACGCCCACAGCTGCAGGAGCGGCTGACAGGGGACATTGCACGTGCGATCGAGCAGGGGCTCGGTGCGGAGGGCGTTCTTGTCGTCCTCGACGCACGGCAGCTCTGTATGACGATGCGCGGGGCGCGTGCACACGGTACGAGGACGACGACATCGGCGTGTCGAGGGCTCTTTCGCGAGGATAAAACGATGGAATTACAGGCATGGAAGATGATAGGTGAATGGGATGACGGCAGAGAGAACGTATCACTTTCGTGACGGCAAGGTGCTGACGATTGGCGGGCGGACGCTCGTCATGGGGATTCTGAATGTGACGCCGGACTCGTTTTCGGATGGCGGCAAATGGAATACACGGGATATGGCACTGCGCCATATGGAGGAGATGGTGCGGGATGGCGCAGACATCATCGACATTGGCGCGGAGTCGAGCCGTCCCGGCTTTGTGCCGATGGGGGCGGAGGAGGAAATGGAGCGGCTTTTGCCATTTCTTGAGACTGTTCTGCCGGAGTGTCCCGTTCCTGTCTCCGTGGATACGTTCAAGGCAGAGACGGCGCGTGCGGCACTGCGGGCAGGTGCGCATATGCTGAACGACATCTGGGGACTGCAGTATACGGAAGAGGCGGGAGCGATGGCGCGTGTAGCTGCCGAGGCGGATGTACCCGTTGTCGTCATGCACAACCAAAATGGAACAACGTATGACGGGGATATCATCCGAGAAATGCGTGCGTTCTTTATACGCTCGCTTGCGATGGCGGATGCGGCGGGGCTTTCGCGTGAGAATATCATCTTTGACCCCGGCATCGGCTTTGGTAAGACGGCGGAGCAGAATATGCACGTTCTCAGGCGCATGGATGAACTCATCTCGTATGACGGCGTGGACTATCCTGTGCTTCTCGGTGCGAGCCGCAAGAGCTTTATCGGGGCGGCACTCGATCTGCCTGTCACGGAGCGCATGGAGGCGACGGGGGCGGTGTGTGTCATGGGGATTGAGCGCGGCGCGTCGATTGTGCGCGTGCATGATGTGAAGCCGATTGTGCGGATGTGCCGCATGACGGATGCGATTTTGGGAGCGTAGGTATGGATCGAATTTTTCTGCGCGGGATGCGCTTTATGGCGTGTCACGGTGTACTGCCTCATGAGCGGGAAGTGCCGCAGCCCTTCGAGGTAGATGTGGAGATGGGGCTCGATCTGCGAGCGGCGGGGGAAGTGGACGACCTTCGGCAAACCGTGAACTATGCCGAGGTCTATGATGTGGTTTCCACTGTTTTGACGGTCACGCGAAAATATCTGATCGAAGCACTTGCAGAGGAGATAGCGGAGGATCTTTTGCGGGACTTCGATGTGCTTCGATGGGTGCGCGTGACGGTGCATAAGCCCGCTGCACCCATCGACGGCATATTCTCCGATGTCGGTGTGACGATCCTGCGCCGCAGGAAAGACCTCGTATGCTGACGGCATACATCGGTATCGGAGCAAATCTCGGTGCGCGTGGGGAGACGATGCGTGCGGCACTACGGCGTGTGGCGGAGCTTTCCTTTGTGCACGTGGAGCAGGTGTCGCATTTCTACGAAACGCCGCCGTGGGGCAAGACCGATCAGCCCCCGTTCCTCAATGCGGCGGCACGCATCTCGTTGGACGGTGCGCCGCATGAACTACTCGGTGAACTGCAACGCATTGAGCATGAGCTTGGACGCGTGCGTCACGAGCACTGGGGAGCGCGGACGATTGACCTCGATATTCTGCATATCGAGGGGGTGACGTATGCGGATGGGGGGCTGACCTTGCCGCATCCCTATCTCACGGAGCGGGCGTTTGCGCTTGTACCGCTTGCGGAGATTGCGCCCGATCTGATGGTGAACGGGAAGAGCATTGCGGCGTGGCTTGCTGCAGTCGATACGGCGGGGATTGTACGCGCATCTGAAATCTTTGAGCCATATCCGCTCGAACTCATCGCTGCCTGTGACGAGGTGGGCGGCATTGGGCGAAATGGCGGCTTGCTGACGGATTGCCGAGAGGATATGGCACACTTTCGCCGCACGACGATGGGCGGTATTGTCGTTATGGGGCGGCGCACGATGGAGAGCCTGCCTGATTGCCGACCACTTGCAGGACGCGAGAACATTGTGCTCTCGCGGACAGTGGAGCGGGCTGATGGGTTTCATGTTGTGCACGATCTTACGGAGCTATGGGCACGGCTCGGCTCGCTCGTGAGCGAAACACCGCGACCGATCTTCTTGATTGGCGGCGGGGAATGCTACCGCCTCCTTCTTCCCTTTGTGTGCCGTGCCCACGTGACGCGTCTTGCGGGGGCTTATGATGCGGATGTCTTTCTGCCGCCGCTCGATGGCTTTGTTCGGACAGAGTCGCGGCGCGGAGAACACTGTATGTTTGAAATTTACGAGAGAGTTTAGCATGGCAAAGGCAATTTTTCAAAACGATTGGCAGGAGCTCCTCGCGGATGAGATGGCACAGCCCTACTATCGCGAATTGCGGCAGTTTCTCATTGAGGAGTACCGCACGAAGCGGATCTATCCCGATATGTTTGCGATCTTCAACGCGCTGCACTACACGAGCTTTGCGGATACGAAGGTCGTCATTCTCGGGCAGGACCCGTACCACGGCGACGGGCAGGCACACGGGCTTTCGTTCTCCGTGCAGGTTGGCATTGACCCGCCGCCGTCCCTCTTCAACATCTACAAGGAAATGCAGGACGATCTTGGCATCGTACCCCCTGCGCATGGATGCCTTATCCCGTGGGCAAGGCAGGGCGTGCTGCTTCTCAATACCGTACTCACCGTGCGCGCTCATGCAGCGGCATCCCATGCAGGGCACGGCTGGGAGCGGTTCACCGACCACATCATTCAGCTGCTCGGTGCGCGTGAGCGTCCGCTCGCCTTTATCCTCTGGGGCAGCCCCGCACGGCGCAAACGCAGCCTCATCACGAATCCGCAGCATCTCATCGTCGAGTCGCCGCACCCGAGCCCGCTCTCGGCACATCGCGGCTTCTTCGGCAGCCATCCCTTTTCACGCGTCAATGACTTTCTTACAGCGGCGGGGGAGACACCGATTGCGTGGCAGCTGCCGTCGGCGGAGGAGATTGAGGCGTGACTTGAATAGAACGGAAAGGTATTTATCATGAAAATTTCATCTCTGCGTAACATCTGTGCACTTGGCACTCTCATCTGTCTCGGCGGCTGTGGCGCACCCGCTGCGACTTCGGCGGAGATGCCGCATGAAATCGTGCAGAAGAACAGTGTAGCGGACGGTCAGAAGGAAATCTATCTTGCGGGTGGCTGCTTTTGGGGGACGGAGCTCTATGTTGACCTCGTATATGGTGTGATCTCTGTCGAGAGTGGTTATGCGAACGGTATGACCTCACATCCCTCCTATCGTGCCGTGTGCAGCGGCAGTGGTCATGCGGAGGCGGTTCATGTTGTCTATGATCCGCGCGTCGTTTCCCTTGACGAGATTCTCACCGCTTTTTATGACTCCATCGACCCGACGGCAGTGGATCGGCAGGGGAATGATGTTGGGCGGCAGTACCGTTCGGGCATCTACTATGTGCCAAATGCGGACGGCAGTGAAAGCGATGATGCCCGTGTGATACAAGCCTCCCTCGATGCCCTTGAGAAGCGTATTGGAAAGCCCGTCGCGATTGAGACGGGAGCGATCGTGAACTTCTACCGTGCCGAGGAGGAGCATCAGGAGTATCTTGAGAAAAATCCGAATGGCTACTGCCATATCTCGCCTGCCCTCATCGCGCAGATGCGCGAGAAACGCGCTGCTGCGGAGCGGACGGGGAAGCATCCGGCACGCACCTTTGTAAAACCCTCGGATGCCGAACTCAAGGAGCGTCTGACCGGGATTCAATACGCCGTTACGCAACAGAAAGCGACCGAGCCCGCGTTCCGCAACGAATATGATCATGAATTCCGCGAAGGAATTTACTGTGACATCACGACGGGCGAGCCGCTCTTTATCTCAACGGACAAATATGATTCCGGCTGCGGTTGGCCGGCATTTTCGCGCCCGATTGACAGCGCACTCATCGCCGAGCACGAGGATCGCTCCTACGGCATGGTGCGCACAGAGGTCACGGCGGCGGGCAGCGGCGCGCACCTCGGACACGTCTTTGATGATGGCCCTGCAGCGACGGGCGGTCTGCGCTACTGCATCAACAGTGCCTCCCTGCGCTTCATTCCAAAGGAGGAGATGGAGACGGAGGGATACGGCGACTATCTCTATCTGCTGGAAAAATAATCTCACATATTGAGAGAATTCGTAAAATATCTATTTCTCGTATTGACAAGTACTTCCTCCAATGTTATCTTTAGCATTGCGAAAACTTTATAGGAATTGGATCAGGTACTTTGTGTTTAATAGAAAATCCGGTAAGGAGTCATCTCCATAAGCCGGAGCGGTCCCGCCACTGTATCAGTGAGCAAGCCTGCATGGAAATGTACTGTCATTTCCGATAACGTCACTGGGGGAGTTCCCTTGGGAAGGCGCAGGTCTGCGATGAACTGGAGCCAGGAGAACTGCCTGATTGACAATCGCCGTTTGACCTGCGAGTGATGGGGATGGGGATTTGCGTGCTGTTTTATGCCGCTTTGAGACCCTTTGATTGAGAGCCTATGAGCCCTTTTCTGCTGTTGCAGGAAGGGGCTTTTTGTTTACCCCTATACCTAAAAGTTTTCAAAATATGATTACGGCGCATGGAGTGCGTTGCAGAAGAAAGGTGACATAGGATATGACAAGAGAGAAGAAGTGGACGCTGGCGGTGCTTGCGGCATTTGCGGGAGCAAGTTTTGTCGGAACGGCATATGCTGCAGAAAGTGCAGATGCCCCATCCGAGGAGACACACGCGCTTACCGATACGGTTGTTACGGCACAGCGCCGTGAGAAGCGCGATCTCGACACGCCGGCAACGACAACGATCATCACGGCGAAGGAAATCGAGAAGGCCGGCTACCGCAACGTATTCGAAGCCATCGACCAGCAGATCGGATCAACGAGCACATCCTACGGCGAGGCGGGGCAGGACTTCGGGCTTGCTGCGGGGCGTCTCACATTACGCGGCTATGACCGCGGAACCCTCGTCATGGTGAACGGCGTGCCGATGAATCTCAAGAACTACCCGAGCACGGAGAACATCCCGGCGAACATGGTCGAGCGCATCGAGATTGTCAAGGGTGCAGCGTCAACGCTTTACGGTGCTGAGGCGATGGGCGGCGTTGTGAACATCATCTTGAAACAACCGACCGAACAGGAATCGGAATTCAAACTCAGTCAGACCGTTGGAAACTATTTCAAGAAGAGTGAGGCAACCTACGTAGGTGACCGTATCATGGTCGATGTGAGCCGTGAGTGGTCGAAGGATCTTCCACACTCGAATGGGTTTGGGATGGATAAGATCTCTTGGGTTGACTGGTGGGTCGGCAAGGGAAAGAAAAACCGTGTCGGCTTGATTGCCCAGCTCACGGATGAACTGTCCTTCAACTACAACTATATGGACGCCGACATCACGCGTGGTGGGATTCGTTATAAAAAGAATGCCTCGAAGACGGCACTTGTCCCCGAGGGAACGAAATACAACTATCGCTATAATGATCTCCGCCATACGGCAAGTCTCGTCTATCAGGGCAAGGATAATGGAATCCATGCAGTTCTTGGTTACAACTACCGTAAGGTTGATGGATACGACTATCTTGCCAACAAGAAGAATGACGGCAATGCGACCATGGACGGTCAGATCCTCGACGTACAGAAGACTTGGAAGCTGAAAAAAGACTCTCTGGTGCTGGGCTATTCCTACAAGCGTGAGGCAATTGATACGCCTGCCAAAAAGCGTTCTGCTGTGCGCACGGGCAACTCCCTTTATGCTTCGTACAGCAAACAATTCACGCCGAAGTTTAACTTTACGCTTGGGCTGCGCGGAGAGTTCATCAACGATCCTGAGGAGGATCAACGGGTCTTCGTGCCACAGTTCCAGACGAACTATCAATTTGATCGGAATACAGCTTGGTATATCAACGTCGGCAAGGCATTCCAGATGCCGACGGTAGACGATAGCTTCCGCTATAATAATTTTAACCCGACTGGTCTAAAGCCGGAGAACGGTTGGACATACGAAACGGGGGTCAAGATTCGTCGCGGTAATGATACGTGGAAGGCCGCCGTATATCACATGGATATGAAGAATAAAATCGGCTGGCGCTATGATAGGGCGACAGATACGCATTATGCAGTCAATACGGGACAGTTCCGCAATACAGGGATTGAGTTAGAGTATGCAAAGCGCTTTAATGATGCGTGGAGTCTGACGCTTGGGGGGGCTGTGTCCAATCCGGAAATACAGAATCCGACTGGAACAAATAAGGACTGGGTACAGGATGCGGCACGCCTGCAAGGGCTTGTGCGTCTCGACTATCAGATGGCAAAGTGGCAGGGGAATCTGAATCTCAAATACCTTGGCGATCGTGAATACACGGCGCAGCGGTACGGAGCAGCGCAGGATGTGCCCGATAAGATTCAGCTCAATATGAATGTCATCTACACGGCGGGCAAAGACGACGAGGTGTCGCTCGGCATCTACAATTTGCTGAACCGCGAGAACTACTCCAACCGCTATGGCAACCTTGACCTCGGGCGCAACTACCGCCTGACCTATACCCATGCGTTCTAAGCAAGCACTGCTCTGCACGCTTCTCTTCCTCCTCCTCGCAGCCGCTCTCGTCGGCGGCTGCGGGGTTGCGCAGGAGAAAGCGGCAGAGCAATCTGTGTTCTATCGCGGAACGGATGGCATGGGCGTGGAGGTGGTTCTCACTGAGAAGCCAAAACGAGTCGTTTCGCTGGGGCTCGCAACGGATGAGATCCTGCTCGCCATTGCCCCGCCCGAGCAGATTGCGGCGCTCACCGCCTATGCGGATGATCCCGGACTCTCCTCAATGACGGAGGCGGCGAAGGCTGTTCCCGTGAAGCTCAAGGATCGAAGCCCCGAGCGCGTGCTTGCGCTCCATCCCGATCTCGTCTTTACCACGGACGGCGTGCCGAAGGAGCTCGTGGAGAGTCTGCGCGATCTCGGGCTGACAGTCTATGCCTCGCGCACGCCGAAGCGTGTCGAGGGCATCTTTACGCGCATTGAGGAGGTCGGCAGGCTCGTCGGTCAGGAGGAGAATGCCGCCGCACTCATTGCGGAAAAGCGCGCACGCCTCGCGGATGTCGAGCGTCGTGTCGGGGACATCCCCGAGGCGGAGCGCCCTATCGTCGTCGCATTTGCGTTCAGCGGCGTGTTCGGACAGAAGGACGGGCTCTTTGACGATATGTGCCGCCATGCCTCTCTGCGCAACGGTGCCGCAATGGTCGGGCTGACAGCAGAGACACCCGTTTCGATGGAGCAGATTGTTGCGCTCGATCCCGATGTTTTTCTGCTGCCGACATGGAGTGCAGAGGGGGAAAAGACGGAGGAGTTCCGCGCGAAGCTCCGCAGTGATCCTCTGTTCATGCATGTGAAGGCGGTGCGGGAGAACCATCTCTATGCCGTGCCCGATACCTACCGCTACAGCGCGGGGCAGAATGCGATCGAGTGCATCTATGAACTGGCGCGCGTGGTCTATCCCGAGCGCTTTGCAGATGAGAAGTGAGCAAACGAGAATGATGCCGCTGCAGATGATGGTATTGAGCCTCACGGGTGACTGCAATCTTGCGTGCCGCTACTGCTATGCATTCGGGCAGGATCGGAGCATGATGACGTGGGAGACGGCGCGGTGCGCGATCGATCTCGCAGCGGCGGGGGGAGCTCCCTTTATCCTTCAGTTCTCGGGTGGAGAGCCGCTGTTGGCGCTTCCTCTGCTGCGTCGGATTGCGGACTACGTCCGCACCAATCGGATACGGGCACGCATGGATCTGCAGACCAATGGGACGCTGCTGACCGAGGAGACGGCAGACTTCCTACACCATGCGGGCATCGGCATCGGCATCAGCCTCGACGGCAGACCCGATGTTCACGATGTGCACCGCTGCTACCCCGATGGATGCGGCTCGTCGATGGATGTGATCGCGGGGATTCAGTGCCTCGGCCGGCGTGGCATCGCGATCGGTCTGACCTGTGTTGTCACGGCGGAGAATGTCGGGAAGCTCTCAGGCATCATCGAGATGGCATACTATCTCGGCAATGTGCGCCGTGTGGGATTTGATCTCCTGCGCGGACAGGGGCGCGGCACTGCTGTCCGCCCCGCACGCGAGGAGGAGATGGCACAGGCGATGGCAGAGGTCTTTGTGCGAAACGAACACCTTGGACGGTTGCACGGATACCGCATCGCGATTGCGCAGGAGGAGCAGGCGGCATGCCTTTCGCAGCGCACGGGCGATGGCTTTTCACATTGTCATGCGATGAGCGGGGCGGGCGTACACGTTGATGCCGTGGGGAATATCTATGCGTGTTCCTCCTTTGTCGGCGATGCGCGTTTTCTGCTCGGCGATGTGGAGCACGGCATCGACGTTCGGCGGCAGGTGGAGGTGGCACATGAGATGCAGGATGCTATGGCGTTTTGCAGCGCGTGTGTGGATTTTACGAGCTGCGGCGGCGCGTGTTACGCACGCAGGGCGGGGCAGGAACATCCTGCCGCATCCGATGCCGAATGTGCGCTGAAACGTGCGGCGATAAAGGCGGCAGGTGTTTGAGGAAACACCGATAAACTGCTTGTATTTGTCTATGGGAATGTTCTTATCTGTCGGATGATGCCCACATCTCGGCAGTTGATGATATAGATGTTGTTGTATCTAAATTTTAGGAGGAAGAATTAAATGACAAACTACATTTCAAAAAAGATTGTCATGAATGTGACAGCAGCACTTGCTTTTGGACTTGTGTCCACGGGGGGGGGACATGCCTTTGCAGCGGATGCGGATTCGTCTGCAAGTGAGCATATGCTGGACGAAACTGTCGTCACTGCGACGCGTACGCCGAACAAGGAATTGAAAGCAGATGCGAATATTACGGTGATTACGGGCAAGGACATCGAGCGTCGCCACTATACGGATCTGGCACAGGCATTGCGCGATGTACCGGGGATTACCATCAACCAGTATGCGCCGGCGGGATATAACAACAGCAATGTGCTCTACATCAATGGCTCAAAGGATGTAGTCCTGATGGTCGATGGTGTGCGGCAGAATTATGTCGGCGATCCCATAGGCAGCACGACGACCTCCATTGCTTCTGCGATGAAGGATCTCAGCGGTATCGAGCGCATCGAGGTGCTGCATGGTTCGGCATCGACACTCTACGGCTCGGATGCAAAGGGCGGTGTCATCAATATCATCACGAAGAAAGCACAGGGGATGAAGACGACGCTCGGTATCGGCTACGGCAGCTACGGCCGTCAGCAGTACAGCATCGCGAATGCCGGTGGTGAAAACGGCTGGGATTGGCGCGTGAAATACCAGAAGGATAAGAGCAGCGACTTCAAGGACGCACATGGGAATACGACCCCGTCCCATCTGGACGCGGACTCGATCAGCACCCATATTGGTAAGCAGGTTAGCAAGGCATCCTATATTGCTGCAAATTACCGCTCCTATAAAGACGAAAACCGTTACCAGGGACGTTGGGAGACTCCGAAAAACGGCGATACGGATTACTTCGATATTGATTTGTTGTGGAATGTCCAAATTGACGACACTACGAAGAATCAGATGAGTGTTTCGCGCAGCCTGTATAAGTATAATCTCTATACAGATAGGTATAGAATGGAAAATCAGGGATGGAAGTTCAGCAACCAATTTGACAAGACCCTTGGACACCATCTTTTGACCGCAGGTTTTGAATATAAAACGGATAAGGTCACGGCAGAGTCATTTGGAACGGTTGCTCCGAATGGGAAGAAAATGACAAATCGCTCCTTCTATTTGCAGGATCAGTGGAGCATTCTTCCGACGCTGAAACTCACGGCAGGTCTTCGTCATGATCGTCACTCGTCGTTTGGCAGTCACAACAGCTCAAGCATTAGTCTTGGCTATGACATTGACCCCGTGACACACACCTATGTTTCCTACAATGCTTATTTCATCACACCTACACCGGGGCAACTTTATGGCTCGTTTGGAGCAAATCCAAATCTAAAACCGGAGGTCGGCAACACGAAGGAGATCGGCATTGCTCGTGACTTTGGCAAGGGACTTAGTCTGACAGCAAGCTATTTCAAACGTCATTCGACGGATTGTATCAGATGGGCAAGTGGTTTGTATCAGAATATCGGCGATGAGGACGCACACGGCTGGTCGCTGCAGCTTGACAAGCGCGTCGATTCCCACTGGCGCACCCGCGTTGGCTATACACAGACACATGTCGGCAAGACGAAGCAGTATGGTGTGAATATTGACGGAACATTGCCCCGCGATCAGTGGAACATCGGCATAGACTATCGCAATCGTGACTTTGACTCGTCTCTCCTTGCACGAGGGATGGTGGGGCTTGAAGGGCCGTCCGATGCGATTGGTAAATTTCTTCCCACGGATAACTACTGGGTCGTCGATCTCGCGATGAACTATCAGGTTGCCGATGCAACGAAGGTGTATCTCAAGGTGAACAACATCTTTAATCAGTTCTATGCGGAGAAGTCCAACGCACGTGCTTCATGGTGGGGGGCAGCCGAACAGTGGTGGACGGCACCCGGACGCAACTTCATGATCGGTGTCGAGCAGAGTTTCTAAGGAATATCATACTGTGCAGAGGAAGCAAGGGAGGAGCTGTGGCAAGCTGATTGCCGTAGCACCTTCCTTCCTCATGAAAGGAAATCGGAATGAAGAAGAGGGTAACATACCCGTTTGCTGCTATCGTTGGGCAGGAGGAGATGAAGACGGCGCTTCTCCTCAGTATTGTGATGCCGTCACTCGGAGGGGTCCTCATCAAGGGGGAGAAGGGGACGGCGAAGTCTACCGCCGTCCGAGCGGCTGCCGCACTTTTGCCGGATCTGCATGCGGTGCGCGGTTGTGCCTGCCACTGTGATCCTGCGTCCCCCGAACTCTACTGTGATGCGTGCCAAGAGAGACGAGCAGAGGGGGAGCTTCCTGCGGAGGATGTCCCGATGCGCGTGGTGGAGCTGCCCGTCAGTGCGACGGAGGATCGTGTGGTCGGAACGCTCGACATGGAGGCGGCGATCCGAGACGGGCGCAAGGAGTTCGAGCCGGGCATCTTGGCAGCGGCGAATCGCAACATCCTCTATGTGGATGAGATCAATCTGCTCGAGGATCATATCGTCGATATTCTTCTCGACTCTGCGGCGATGGGTGTTAATACCGTGGAGCGCGAGGGGATCTCTTATGCGCATCCGGCGCGGTTTGTCCTCATCGGGACGATGAATCCGGAGGAGGGGGACATCCGTCCGCAGCTTCTCGATCGCTTCGCGCTCTCCGTGACTGTTGCGGGTGAACGCGAGGCAGAGACGCGCGTCGAGGTCATCCGCCGCCGCATCGCCTACGAACGTGATCCCGATGCCTTTGCGGAAATGTATGCGGCAGAGCAGAAGCACCTGCGCACGCAGATTCTTGAGGCGCGTGTACGTGTTCCCCGTGTGACGGTGCCGGATGCTGTCCTTGACTACGCGGCGCAGATCTCACTGACGCTCGGGGTCGACGGGCACCGTGCCGACATCACGCTCATCAAGGCGGGCATTGCACATGCGGCACTTGCAGGGCGCAGTGCGGTTACGGCGGAGGATCTGCAGCGCGTCAGCCGCCTCGTCCTCGCACACCGCATGCGCCGCCGCCCGTTCGAGGAGGGCGCGGTCGACTGGACTGCGGTGGATGCGATCTTGGGAGAATAGCTTTTCGGAGGAAAGATTTTGAATATCCCGCGTTATCCGTTGACGGCCATTGTCGGACAGGAGCACGCACGGCGCGCACTTTCGATTGCACTTGTCAATCCGCGTGCAGGCGGGCTTTTGATCTCCGGCACACGCGGCACGGCAAAGTCTGTTCTCGTTCGTTCAGCAGCACCCTTTACCCCGACGGGACAAATTATGGAGCTGCCGCTTGGAGCCTCGGAGGACATGATCTTCGGTACAATCGATATAGAGACGGCACTCCAACAAGGGGAGCGGCAGCTGCGGCACGGGCTGCTGCATCGTGCGCACGATACCATTCTCTATATGGACGAGGTCAATCTCCTGCGGGAGGACATTCTGACTGCTGTGCTGAAATGCGCGGGAGACGGCTTCTTTCGCCTTGAGCGGGATGGGCTGTCGTTCACCGAGGAGGTTTCCTATACGCCTGTCGGCACAATGGATCCCGCAGAGGGCACGCTCCGCTCGGCTCTGCTGGATTCTTTCGGTATGTTTGTGAAAATGGAGGAGGAGGGGGACACGGCGCAGCGGCGCACGATTGCTGCACGTGCGATCGCATACGAGCGTGATCCGTCGACGTTTTGTGCGGTGTACCGTACACAGGAAGAGGCGTTCGGGGCGATGATCTGCCGCGCACGTGACTTGCTGCCGCGTGTGGAGGCACCGTCCGCCATTCTGCGCTTTGCCGCTTCCTGTGCTGCGCGTGCGCATTGTGTCGGCAACCGTGCGGAGCTCTATCTCATCGAGGCTGCACGCGCGATTGCGGCGCTTGCGGGCAGATCGTTCGTCATGCCCGCAGATGTGGAGGAGGCTGCGGTATTCGTGCTCGTGCATCGGATGAGCCGTCCGCAGGAGGAGCAGCAGCCGCTGCCGCCTCCGCGTGAGGGGAATGTGCCGCAGCGGGAGCGGGATGATCTTCCCAATGAGCTGCAGGAACCACCTCCCCCGCAGAACGATGGAGATGCACAGCCTCCTCAGGAGCATACGCAGGAGAACGAACCACAGGACGGAGCAGATGACCCTCCTCCATCGGAGGAGGAGCCGTGTGCGGAGGATGAGGATCGCGTTGCCGCTCCGCTCGAAAATGTTATGGCACGGCTCTCGCTTCTCTCCATGACGATGCGGGCGCAGGGCGGGAAGAGCGGCAGGCGTGACATCATTCAGATTCATACGGCGGACGGGCGTGGTCTGCGTACGGATCTGCCGCGGCGCGGTGCGCGCCTCGATCTTGCGCTCTCCGCTACACTGCGTGCGGCAGCTCCGCACCAGCGCACACGAAGAGGGGGGCAGGCGGTTGTGATCCATCCCGAGGATGTGCGCGTCTGGGTGCGTGCGAAGCGGTCGGCGGCGCACATCCTGTTCCTCGTTGATGCGAGTGGGTCGATGGGCGCACGCGAACGCATGCGGACGGTGAAGGGGGCCATCCTTGCCCTCCTGCGGGAGGCATACCAAAAGCGTGACTGTGTTGGGCTCGTTGCCTTTCGGCGGGATCGTGCAGAGACGCTCCTGCCGATGACGCGCAGCGTGGAGCTGGCGGAAAGAGCATTGCGCGACCTGCCGACGGGCGGGCGGACGCCGCTTGCCGAGGGGCTCGCCCATGCATATCGGACACTGCGTGAACTGGAGCGCAAGGGCAGCGAGAAGACGGTGCTGGTCCTCGTCACAGACGGACGCACAAATACCAAAGAGGGAGATGCGGGCGTGCAGCGTGCCCTGCGTGCAGCAGAGGAGATCGCGGAGACCGCGGCACTTACCCTTGTCCTCGATACGGAGCGTTCCGTTCCGCGCGTCGGTGTTGCACCGGAACTTGCGCGTCGGATGGCAGCGCAGTATTATACGTTGGAACGGCTCTCGGCGGAGGGCGTACTGGAGATTGTCCGCGCATCCCGCAGGATGCAGAATCGGGAGAACGGAAGAAGATGAAGATTACAGTCTATACGAATATCCTGCGTGTCCGTGTACTTGCGCGTCGATGCGCTGCGTATATGGAAGAGCCCGAGGTGTGCGTGTGTTCTGTCAGCGGCATGGACAGCTGGGAGGAAATGCATGTGGCGGCGGATCTCCATCTCTTCCTTTGGATGGGGACGGGTCTTGATAATGAATTCCTGAAGAAGGCATCACGCTTTTTACAGAAGCATCGGATTCCGCATCTGATCGTTGTGGACAATGCCGAGCACGACAAGGTGACGTATGGCTTTTCGGAGGAGCAGATCCAGACCGCATGGGCATATTTCCGTTACGACGGCGAGGAGAATATGCGCAATCTCTTCCACTGGCTCGGCAGGGAGTTCGGGGGACTTGCCTGCACAGCAGAGCCGCCTGTGCCGCTCGCGTGGAACGGCATCTATCATCCCGACTGGGCAGGGAATCCCGAGGATGCGGCGGGCTATCTCGCCGCGCACTGTGATGCGGAGCGTCCGACCGTCGGTGTGATCTTCTACCGCTCTGAGTGGATTACGGGGGATTTCACCTATCATGCGGCACTCATTCGTGCCATCGAGGCGGCGGGGATGAATGCGATCACCGTTTTCTCGAACTCATATCGGGACGAGCGCGTGGAGTCTCCGACGCTGATGGAGGCGATCAAGAAATATTTCTGCCCGCGCGGGCAGTGCATTGTCGACGTGATCGTCAGCACGATGAAGTTCTCGATCAAGGCGGGCGGCACGCGCATCGAGGATCTCTATGTGCTCAGCGTCCCCATCCTCGAGGCGTATACGGTACTCGCGCCGATGGAGGAGTGGGAGCGCTCTCCCGCAGGCCTCGACCCGATGGAGGTCTCGATGAGCGTCGCAATGCCCGAGTTCGACGGCGTGATCCACGCTGTCCCGATTGCGGCAAAGGTGCGCGACGAGAGCGGAGAGATCAGCTATGCGGCCCTAGATGAGCGCATGGAGCGGATCGCACGCAAGGCGCGGAAATGGGCGGCACTGCGGCATAAGCCAAATGCGGAGAAGAAGATTGCGATCGTTTTCCACAACTATCCACCGACGAATTCAAACATCGGCAGCGCGGCGGGACTGGACTCCCCCGAGAGCGTGCTCCGTCTGCTCACGGCGATGCGTGCCGCAGGCTATGTCATGGATGAGATTCCTGAGAGCAGCAAGGCGTTTATGAAGCTGCTGACGGATCACGCGACGAACGACCGCCGCTTTATGAGTGTGGAGCAGGCAAAGGCTGCCGACGGGCATCTGACGGCGGCGCAGTACGGGGCGTTCTTCAAGGAGTTGCCCGCGCAGGTGCGTACGCAGCTTGTGCGGGACTGGGGAGAGGCTCCGGGGGATGTGTTCAATTACGACGGTGCGCTCCTCGTCCCGGGCACGCTGAATGGAAATATCTTTATCACGGTGCAGCCGCCGCGCGGATTCGGTGAGGATCCCGGCAAGCTCCTGCACTCGCCCGATGCCGCGCCCACACATCACTACATCGGCTACTATCATTGGCTGCGCGATATCTGGCGGGCAGATGCGGTCATTCACGTCGGGACGCACGGCTCGCTTGAGTGGCTGCCGGGCAAGGGGACGGGGCTCTCGAATGCGTGCTATCCGGATGTCTCGCTTGGCGATCTGCCGGACATCTATCCCTACTGGATCACGATTGTCGGAGAGGGGATTCAGGCAAAGCGGCGCGGTGCGGCATGCCTCATCAGTCATCTCTCGCCGCCGATGCAGCTTGCGGGCGGATTCGAGGAGATCGAGGAACTGGAACAGGCACTCGATGAGTACGTCCACTTTCGCGCAGCACAGCCGGACAACATCGAGGCTGTGCGGGATATTGTCCGTGAAAAGGCGGCTGCCTGTCATTTTGAGGATGAGATTGATGAGGGTGATGATTTCGACGATTATACGGCGCGCCTCCACAACTACGTGACCGACATCAAGAATATGCAGATCCGTACGGGTCTGCATATCCTCGGCCGTGCACCCGAGGGAGAGCGCCTCATCGACTTTGTGTGCGCGCTCGTTCGCATGGAGCACGGCGGGGCGGCCTCGCTCGTACGCCTCATCGCAGCACAGGCGGGCTATGACTATGAGGAGCTGCTGACGCATAGCGAGCGCATGACGGCGGACGGCATGACCTACGGCAGGAAGCTCGATGCGGTCGAGTCGGAGATGCGGGCGATCATTGCCTTTCTCGCGGAGCGCGATTATACGGCGGAGGCTGCGGAGGCGGCGATGGCGCTACCCGTGATTGCTGCTGCTTCGGCGGAGAGCCATGCGGCGTTTTCGCATGCGCTGCACGAGGTTACGGAGAACATCGTCCCGCGTCTGCAGAAGACGGAGCAGGAGATCACGGGAACGCTGCGGGCGCTCACAGGCAAGTACATCGAGCCGAGCTCTGCGGGTGCACCGACCACAAACGGCACCGACGTGCTGCCGACGGGGCGGAATTTCTACGGCCTCGACCCGCGCTGCATGCCGACGCCCGCTGCATGGGAGTACGGCAGGCAGCTGGGTGACGCCCTCATCGAGCAGTACATCAGCGACGAGGGGCGTTACCCTGAGGCGGTCGGCATCGTCTTCTGGGCGGGCTCGAATATGCGCAGTCACGGGCAGTGTATCGCCGAGCTCTTCTACCTCATGGGCGTGCGCCCCATCTGGCGGCGTCCATCGCAGCGCGTATGCGCGCTTGAGGTGATTCCCCTCGCAGAGCTGAAACGCCCGCGTATCGACGTGACCGCACGTATCAGCGGGCTGTTCCGCGATGCCGTGCCGAATGCCGTGCACTGGGTCGACGAGGCGGTGCGCATGGTGCGCGATCTCGAGGAGAGCGACGAGGAGAACTATGTGCGCAAGCACGTCCTTGCGGATGCCGCATGGCTTGAGGGGCAGGGCGAGGCGCAGGAGAGCGCGTGGGAACGTGCCTCCGTGCGTATCTTCGGCGATCCGCCGGGTGCGTACGGTGCGGGCATCGGGGATCTTCTCGAGTCAAAGGCATGGGAGACGCTGGACGATCTGGCGGCGGTCTACACGCGCTTTTCGGGCACGGCATACGGCGGCGACGGCCTCGCGCGCGGCTACGATCCCGACTTGTTCCAGCGGCGCATGGCGGGGCTCGATGTCACTGTGAAGAACGAGGACACGCGCGAGACGCATATGTTCAGCTCGGATGACTACAACGCGTACCACGGCGGCATGATTGCGACCGTGCGGGCGCTGACGGGCAAGGCGCCGCGCTCCTACACGGGCGACTCGAGTGATCGTCAGCGCATTGTGCTGCGCAGCGTGGACGAGGAGGCAGCGCGGCTCTTTCGCGGGGAGGCGATGAATCCGAAGTTCATCGAGGGGATGAAGGCGCACGGCTACAAGGGTGCCTCCGACCTCGCGAACTATCTTGCGCACAGCTATCAATGGGACGCGACAAGCGCCGTGATGAAGGACTGGATGTACGAGGGCTACGCGCGCAAATACGTGCTCGACGCGGGGATGCAGGACTGGATGCAGGATGTCAATCCGTGGGCGCTCCACCGCATGGCGGAGACCCTGCTCGAGGCACAGCAGCGCGGGCTGTGGAATGCCTCCGAGGAAACGCTCGCGGAACTGCGCAGTCTTTACCTATCCATCGAGGGCGATCTTGAGGAACGGGCGGAGGGCGCACAATGAGAAGGCATATCCGCGTATGCGCTGCTCTCACGATGATTTTTGCCGCGCTGTTGATCGGTGGCTGCATAAACTCCTCGGAGCAACAGGCGGGCGGCTATCAAATCACGGACGTGGAGGGCACGGTCGTCACGTTTGCACATAAGCCGCAGCGTATCCTGACGGTCAGCGCGGGGACGGACGAGCTGATGCTCGGTCTCGTGGAGCCGGAGCGCATGGCGGCGATCAATGAATCGCTCGCCGATCGGGAGCATACGAATATCCCGTGGGTATGTGACCGGATTCCGACGGTCATCCCCCGCAGCCCGTCCGTCGAGCAGATTGCCGCACTGCATCCGGATCTCGTCGTCGTGACACCGTGGATGCCGCGTGAGAACATCGATGCCATCCGCGAGCTGAACGTACCTGTCGTCGTCTGTAAATCCGCCGCGATGATGGAGGATATTCACGCCAACATCCGTCTCTTTGCGTCGGCGGCCGGTGAGCCGGAGCGCGGGGAGAAGCTCATCGGCAAGATGGAGGACAAGCTCGCCGAGATCCGTGCGAAGGTGGCTCAGGTGTCCGAAGAGAAGAAGCATAAGAGCATCGCGCTCATCTCGATCATGGTCAACTATGGCGGCGCGGGCTGCACCTTTGACGAGCTCTGCCGCTGTACGGATTCGATCAACGCGAAGGCGGCGGCAGGCAACCGCATGGGGCAGGAGATGACGAAGGAGCAGCTCGTCGCGGCGAATCCGGACTATCTGTTTTTCCCGAGCTATGAGGACGGCGCAACGAATGAGGAGAACTACGGGCGGCAGTATCTTGATGATCCATCGCTCGCACAGATGACTGCCGTGCGGGAGCGGCAGATCGGACATCCGTGGGCGCGCTACGTCTACAATCTCTCGCAGAACATTGTGTATGGTATTCAGGAGACGGCGTGGATTCTCTACGGCGACGACTTCAAGCAGTCGCGCCACGAGTTTCTCACTGCCGTGGAGTAAGGAGATCCCATGAAAAAAATCGCGTTCTATGGCAAGGGCGGCATCGGAAAATCTACGACCGCCGCGAATGTGTCGGCTGCGTTTGCGCAGATGGGGCGGCGCGTCTGCCAGATCGGCTGCGATCCGAAAAATGACTCGACCCGCCTCCTGCTCGGGCGTATCGCCCCCTCCACGATCCTCGACCTTGAGCGCGAGAAAAAGGGGGCAGCGCTGACGCTCGCCGATCTCGTACACGAGGGCTGGAACGGCGTGCGCTGCATCGAGGCGGGCGGCCCCGACCCCGGCGTCGGCTGTGCGGGGCGCGGCATCATCGTGGCGCTCGAGCGGCTGAAGGCGCTGCACGCCTTTGACGATCTCGACGTCGTACTCTACGACGTGCTCGGCGATGTTGTCTGCGGCGGCTTTGCCGTGCCCATACGCGAGGGCTACGCCGCCGAGATCTACATTGTCTCCTCGGGCGAGCTCATGTCGCTCTATGCGGCAAACAATATCGCAAAGGGCGTGCAGCGCTTTGCTGCGCGCGGCGCGGTGAAGCTCGGCGGCATCATCGGCAACGGGCGGGACGTGCTGCGCGAGCAGGAACTCCTCACCGCCTTTGCCGCGCGCATTGGCACGCAGCTCATCGCCTATATTCCGCGCTCGCGCAGCGTGCACGAGGCGGAGATTCATCGGCAGACGCTTATCGCCTACGCGCCGGCGTCGGAACAGGCGCAGCACTATGTCGCGCTCGCACAGGCAATCGATACGAATGAGATGCTGACCGTGCCGACACCAATGGAGTTCGAGGAGCTCGAGGAACTGGTGGAGCGCTATGGGAATTGAGGTTAAGCGCGTCGGCATACGCCGTACGAACTGCAGCTGCAGCATGCCGGGGGTCTGGCGGGCACTCTCCTTCGTGCGCGGCGCACTCGTCGTCTTTCACAGTCCGCGTCCGTGTGCACATATCGCGCACGGCATGGATGTGAGCAGTTTCCATCGCTTGACGGCGGCGGGAACGTCGGTGCGCCTCTCGCCCGTACCGCTCCTGACGAGCGGTCTTGGGGAGAGCGAGGCGGTCTTTGGCGGAGAGGAGCGACTGCGGGCCTGCATCCGTTTTGCCGTACAGAAGTATCATCCACAGGCGGTGTTTATCGCAAATTCCTGTGTCAGCGGCGTAATCGGCGATGATACGAAGGCGGTTGCGGCAGAGATGGAGGTGGAACTTGGACTGCCTGTCACTGCCGTTTCGGCGCATGGCTTTCTCGACGGGGAATACTATGCAGGATACCTCGATACCGCGCGTGCGCTTGTGGATCGCTTTATGCAGCCCGCCGTGCAAAAAGAGGGGACGGTGGTTCTCCTTGGCGACTGCGGGGGTATGCACGGAGAATATGTGAAGGAACTGCGGCGGCTGCTCTCTTTGCTCAATTTGCGCGTGACGGGACAGTTCCCATCCTACCTCGCACTTGATGAACTGCAAGCAATACCGGAGGCGGAGCTAGTCATCCTGCTCGGCCGCCGCATGGACGATGAGAAGCAGGCGCAACTGGCAGAGCTGGCGGAACACATCAAGGAACGCTTCGGCACATCGTATCTTGCCGATGTCTATGCGGTTGGAGCGGAGGAGACCATCCGCTGGCTCCGGCGCGTCGGTCAGCTCTGTCACCGTGCGGAGGAAGCGGAACGTGCCATCGCAGCGGAGGAGGAATCCTTTGCCGCTGCCGTGGAAAAGGCACGTACGGATCTTGCGGGGCGCAGATGTGCGCTTGCCATCGGTCGCGACCTCTCATGGTTCCAGCCGGAGATCGTCCTGCGCCTGTTGAAGAAGGCCCGAATCACACTGTCCGGCATCGTTCTGCTCGACTGCTTTCTGCCTGCGCGACGTGAAGTGATGGAGGAGGAACTGCGTCGTCGGACCGATGTCCCCATCCATCACGAGGGAGATGCTGCGGCAGAGGAATTGCTGCACAGTGTGGACTTTGTCCTCACAACGCATGAACTCGTCGATACGAAGCTGCGGCAGCTCTTTCTTGCACTGCTGCCGTCGGTCGGTTGGTCGATGGAGCGTCGCCTGCTGGACGATATGCGACGGATTCTCCATCGGCATGAGAGCAGGGGAGGGCTGATCTATGGCTGACCGCGAAAAATCTTTCGACGACGTGTGTATGTGCACGGATACCTGCGCTCTTGCGGGGGCATCGGCATTCTTCGCGGGAATCAAGGACGCGGTTATCGTCGTCAACGGACCTCTCTGGTGCTATTTCTTTGCGATGCGCCACATCGAACACAGTCAGCCGACGATTTCGCCTCGCATGGTCTGTACGCAGCTTGACAATGACGCGATCGTGTTCGGGGCGGAGGAGTATCTGTGCGACACGCTTGTAGCCTATGTGGAGGAGCCGCCCGCCCTGCTTGCCGTCATCAGCAGCTGTGCAGCGGGACTCATTGGCGACGATGTTGCGGCGATTGCACGTGGGGCGGGGTTGTCCTGCCCGATTGTCGCGCTCGATACGAGCGGGCTTACCGGCAGTTTTGCGGACGGTTGGGATAAGGCGGCGCGCAGTACGCTTCAGGCATTTCCTCCGATGCGTCAGACACCAAAGGCGAATGCGGTCAACCTCATCGGTATGACAAGCGCTTACTATAACGGCGGGAACGATGTGCGTGAACTTGTCCGTCTGCTTGAGATGGCAGGATATGCGGTGAACGCGGTCCTTGGCAGCAATATGTCCGCTGCAGAGATGAGCGGGCTTGCGTGTGCGGCACTGAACATCGTGGTGCACGATGAGCTTGGTCTGGAGAGTGCTCGCCAGCTCAAAGAACTCTGCGGCACACCCTATATCGCACCTCTGCCGCCATACGGGCGTGCGGGGACGCGAAGCTGGCTCGCGGAGATCGGACGCATCCTGCCCGCCCCCTGCGGCGGTGTTGTGGAGGAGGAGATCGGGCGCGTTATGCGCGAGGACTTCCTGCGCATCAACGAGTGCAAGAGCCTCTGGGGCGAACTCTGCTATGAAACGGCTGTGATTCGCGCTCCGCGCTCCGT
The DNA here is from genome assembly GCF_057271695.1 of Centipeda sp. (in: firmicutes). Lineage (NCBI taxonomy): Bacteria > Bacillati > Bacillota > Negativicutes > Selenomonadales > Selenomonadaceae > Centipeda > Centipeda sp. (in: firmicutes). The sequence continues at coordinate 435 of NZ_DBHIVL010000015.1, read as the reverse complement.
TGCGTGGGGGCTTGCACAGGCACTGCGGACGGAGTGGGCGGACGTGTGCCATCTCGCAGTGGCAGCAGAGGTTGGGGGAGAGCAGACAGCAGCTACCATCGCAGATGAGATCCTCGGTGAGACGGATGTCCTGCGCATCCGCGAACTCATCAATGGGTTGGAGGGTGGGCTTCTGCTCGGCAGCAGCAATGAGTCTGCACACATCAATCCGCGCACGGCTGCCTATCTTCCCGTCGCCTATCCCGTGCAGGATGCCCTGCATTTGACCGAGGCACCCTTTATGGGACTGCGTGGTGCGCGTCATATTGAGGAGCAGCTGTGGAACGGTAATATCTTGCGGCGAAAGATCTCTCTTACATAGAGGAAGCCGCACAAAGGAAGCGCTGATAAAATGAAGTCCGTCAGATTGGCGTAGATTTTTTCGTCCGAACAAGG
>NZ_DBHIVL010000014.1:0-39234 GCF_057271695.1 Centipeda sp. (in: firmicutes) | reverse complement strand
TTGGCTTCACATACACGCACAAGGACAGTGCAAAGAGCGAAGTCTATGCGGGGCTCGCGTGGGAGTACGAGCTCAGCGGCAAAGCGGGCGCGTCGTACGAGGGATTTGATGTCCCGGGCCCGTCGCTGCGCGGCGGGAGTGCGATGATCGAGGCGGGCTATCGCTTCGCTCCGCCGGGCAGCCGCTTCTCGTACGAACTGCACTTGACGGGCTGGCAGGGCAAGCGTTACGGCTATACCGGCAGCGCGCACGGCTACTGGGCGTTCTGACCGATGCTCCATGTGCGTTGAAGTCTGCGCCAATCTGACGGACTTCATTTTATCAGCGATTCCCTAAAATCCTTGCGAAGAAGTTGTCAACTTTATTTATACAACATCATTATCGTCAAAATAGCACTTTGGCGAGTATTTCCAAACGCACAAAAGCGCGGCGTGTCGGCCGCGCTTTTGTGTGTGCAATCAAAATCAGTGTTTCTTACGGAACTCTGCCATAAAGTCTGCGAGCTTCTCGACCCCTGCGAGCGGCATGGCGTTGTAGATGGAGGCACGCATACCGCCGACGCTGCGGTGTCCCTTGATACCTGCAAGTCCCTGTTCTTTGGCAGCGGCGACGAAATCCTTTTCGAGGGATTCGCTCGGCAGTCGGAAGGTGACGTTCATGCGCGAGCGGCTGTCCTTCTCTGCGTGCCCGCGATAGAATCCGCCCGATGCGTCGATGGCATCGTAGAGGAGGGCGGCTTTCTGCGCATTCGCCTCGCCCATTGCAGCGAGCCCGCCGTGTTCCTTGATCCAGCGGACGGTTTTGCCGACCATGTAGATGGCGAAGACGGGCGGGGTGTTGTAGAGGGAGTCGTTCTTTTGGAAGGTGCTGTAGCGCAGCATGGTCGGGAGCTCGGCGGGGCTGCTTTCGAGGAGTTTCTTCTTTGCGACGTTGAGGACGACGCCCGCAGGACCGAGGTTTTTCTGCACGCCCGCATAGATGAAGTCATAGCTGCCGAAGTCCCATGGACGCGAGAGGATGTCGGAGGACATATCGGCAAAGAGGGGGACGCCGTTCGTCTGCGGTGTGTAGTGGTACTCGGTGCCGTAGATGGTGTTGTTGAGGCAGAGGTGGAGGTAGGCGGCATCGGGGGCGATGTTCAGCTCGTCCTGACGCGGGACGCGGACGTAGTTCTCCTCCTTCGTCGATGCGGCGACGGTGCCGACACCGAGTTTGACGGCCTCCTCGTATGCCTTTTGGGAGAAGCTGCCCGAGAGCATATAGCTGCCGGGGTGTGACTCGGTGGCGAAGTTCAGCGGGATGAGTGCGAAGGTCTGGCTCGCGCCACCGGCGGTGAAGACGACGTCGTAGTCGTCGCCGAGCCCCATGAGCTCCTTGATGTCCGCCTTTGTCTGCCGGTGGACTTCGTCGTAGGCGGGGGCGCGGTGGCTGATCTCAAGGATGGACATGCCTGTGCCGCGAAAGTTCAGGAGCTCTGCCTGTACCTCTCTCAGAACGTCCTCGGGCAGGACGGCGGGGCCGGGGTTGAAGTTGTAGATGCGTTCGTTCATGGTGTTTCTCCCTCTATGTTGTTCCTTTATTCTTCGGGTGGTGCTTCCGTCCGCGTCATGCGGATCTGGGCGACGCGTGCGCGATCCATGCGGAGCACCTCAAAAGTGTACGCGTCCCATACGCAGGTCTCGCCGACCTTGGGGATGCGGCCGATCTGGGCGGTGACGAAGCCGCCGAGGGTGTGGAAATGGTCGTGATCCTCATCGGGGAGCTCGCCTGTGCCAAACTCCTCTTTGAATTCGTCGATGGGAAAGAGGCCGTCAAAGACCCAGTTCGCCGTCTCCTCTGCGCCCGTGCGTGTGCTGGCGGGTGCATCGTCGTCCGCGCTGCCGATGATTTCCTCCATGATGTCGTCCATGGTGATGAAACCGACGACACCACCGTACTCGTCGAGGACGACCGCTTCGTGGATTGCACCCGTACGGAATTTTTCGAGGACGCGCAGTCCCTCCATCGTGCGTGGGACGAAGAGTGGCTTGCGGATGTAGTCGGCGAGGTTGAGTTCCGCGCCGCCCAAGACGGCGTCAAGCAGTTCCTTGACGTAGACGACCCCGCGAAAATCGTCGAGGTTCTCGTATGCGACGGGGAATACGTCGTGTTCTGCGCCGCGAATGACGCGAAGCTGCTCCGCGCGGGATTCCGCGAGGTCGATCCACGCGATCTGTGTGCGTGGGGTCATGAGGGCGGAGGCGGTCTGGTCGCTCATGTGGAAGATGCGGTCGACCATGTCCTGCTCCGCCTTTTCAAATGTGCCGTCCTCCGTGCCCTGCTCCATGAGATCCTTGACCGCGTCCTCCGTGGCGGAGGCACGGCTCTCGGGGCTGATACCGACGAGGAGCAGAAGCCCGCGTGAGACAGAGACGAGTGCCGCGCTCGGCAATGCCGTGAGCCGTGTGACCAGACGAATGCTGCGGTGGCTGCGCATGAGGATACCCTCGGGGTTCTGCAGGGCAATCTGCTTGGGCAGGAAGTCGCCGAAGAGCAGGGTGAGCGCGGTCATGACGAGGATGCTGAGCACGAGGGCGGCAGCAAAGACCTCCATGCCGGGGAGGAGCTTTGCGAGAAACCTGCCGAAGGTCGGCGCGACGAGGAGGCCGATGCCAAGCCCCATGAGGAGACTGGTGCAGGTGACACCCGCCTGCGCCATGGCAAGAGGCGGCGCAGGGTGCTCCAGCAGGGAAAGTGCCTGTGCTGCTTCCTTGTCGCCGCCCTCGGCAAGACGTTCGAGCCGCCCGCGATGGGAGGCGGTGAGCGCGGTCTCGACCTGCGCGAAGTAGGCGTTCGCCGAGAGGCAGACGATGAGCAGGATGAGTGCGAAAAGATCGGATAGGGAACTGTCCAAGGATGTATGCAGCTCCTTTCAAATAATGATCGTGTTTTTGGGAGCGTTTCTTGACGGGCTTACTCCACGCGAACGCTTAGTTGCGCAAGTGATCGCGTGCTTGTTCGCCTAAATACCGGCGCACTTCTTAAACGCGCTTCGCTTGAACGAAAGAAGTACGCCGGGGGCGAGTCGCACGCTTTACGCACTTGCTTCACTAGGGTTCGCTTAGGAGTATCGTCCGTCTGTGAAACGCATGTCGAGAGATGGTGTAAAACATTGTAGCACAGACGCGGCGAAATGTCATTTTTTCACCACGACATCCGTCAGACCGAAGTACTCCATCGCGCCTTCCTTTGTGACGTTGTTGTCCCAGTCCTCGTAGTAGACGTGGCGCAGGGCACGGTTCATGTTCGTGATGGGGGCGAAATGTACCACCGTCTCTCCGCGTGCGCGGGCATCTTCGATCTGTGCGATGCGTGCCGCATCCGCCGCGTGCATCTCCTGCGTGATGAGGAGTGCCGCCGTGCCTGTGTAGGCGAAGATGAGGAGGGCGGCAGCACAGAGCGTGCGCCGTGCGGCAGTGCCGAGTGCCGTCATGACGGCAGAATCACCGAGAAGGGCGAGTGCCGCCGCAACGAACATCGCCGCAGAGCTGAAGGTCGCACGCCCCGGGAAGGTGGGCGCGGCGAGCATCACGAGGTTGTTGCAGACGGCGAGCCCCATGAGGAATGCCGCATAGCGTGCGGCGGGATGGCGGCGCAGTACCGCAGACATGGGGACGCATTCTGCCGCCGTGCGGACGGCGGAGGCGGTCAGTCCGAGCTGCCGCTTGATACGTGCATAAAAAAGAAGGATCGCGAACCAGTAGATTGCCATCTCCTCGAAGCCGTTCATGAGATTCGTAAAAAGGTGAATGGTCTCCGGCTTGGTATGACCGAGCGGGGTGAGAATGCCGCCGATGACGGCATCACGGATGCCCGCTGCGACCCACCCACCCGTGAAATAGGAGAGGACGAGCAGGACGAGGACGGCGGCGAGCACCATCGTTCCCACCCCCATGCGCTCGACGGGAGCAGCATCCATGTGTGCCTCTGCACGGCGATAGAGCCGCCACGCGGTCAGGATGAGCAGCAGAACGGGCAGGAGATAGAGCAGCATCTCGCCCTGCCCCGCGAACTGATTGCCAATGTGGGCGAGGATTCCCTTGTCCGCCCCCTGCACATCGTAGCGGACGTAGTTGCCGGGCGCGGCGACGAGCCCGATGAGCCCTGTGAGCGCACCCAGCGCACCCGCGAGCATCCATGCGGGGAGAAAGCCGTGTCGCTTCCGCAGATATAGAGCTGTGCCAAATGCCGTAACAACGACCGTCACGGCGAGATTTTCGATCGACCAGCCCGCGAGAATGCCGAGCAGGAACATCGGGAGAATCGCCCCTGTGCGTCGCCCACTCCTCTCCGTCGCAGCGTTTTTCAGCGCGAGATTGTACGGCAGGAGAAAGAGGAAGGCGGGCACTGCCGACCAGAGATAGACGGTCGAGCCGCTCTTCCAGACTGCGACCTCGCCGAAGTGCGGGAGGGAGAGCCAGAGGAGGAGCCCCGCCGTCGCAAACAGCCCCGGCGCGTGCCGGAATGTGAGCGCACGCCGCGCGTGCATCGTCACGAGTACGACGAGCGCGAGGAACATGAGTGCGTTTGCGATGTCAAACGCCGTTTTCCCGAGCCAGAGGAAGATCTGCAGACAGAACACCGTCACCGTGCGCCCTCCGTGGAGCAGATAGTGCTGTACGCCGGACACCGCGACATCCGAGAGCGATGTGAGGTGTGCGCCCGTCTTCCACACCATCGCGTAGTCATAGTCGTCGCGGTGAATGGGCATCCAGTGATTCAGCGCAAGCATAAATGCAAACATTGCCGTCGCCGCTAATCCCGTGCGTAGGACATCCGCACGCATTACCGCACCTCCCTGTCATTTCGTGCATAGTCAAATTTTTCCCCGTCCCGCTCGTCGATGAGATACGACGGCCGCTGTTTGCTCTCCGTGAAGACGCGTCCGAGATACTCGCCGATGATGCCGAGCGAGAGCAGCTGCACGCCGCCGAGAAAGAGCAGCACCGTCATGAGCGTCGGATAGCCCGCGACGGGGTCGCCGTAGACGAGCGCGTCCACGAGCACGACGAGCATATAGCAGAGCGCGAGTGCCGAGACCATCAGCCCGAGCACCGTCGTCAGGCGCAGCGGTGCGGTGGTAAATGAGGTGATGCCCTCGATCGCCAGAGACAGCAGCGCGGGATAACTCCACGTCGTGCTGCCCGCCGCCCGCGGCTGCACCTGAAACGGAATCTCCTTTTTCTTGAAGCCGACCCATGTGAAAAGCCCCTTCGTAAACCGCTGATTCTCGCGCAGAAGGCGCAGTGCCGCCACGCAGCGATGGTCGAGCAGGCGAAAATCGCCCACATCACGTTGGAGCGCGAAGCGGCTGACCGCCTGCATCGAGCGGTAGAACAGGTTTGCCATCGTGCGCTTGAACCATGTTTCGTCCGTGCGGTCCGTGCGTTTGCCGCAGACATCGTCGTAGCCCGCGCGCCAATGCGCGACCATCTCAGGGATGAGTGCGGGCGGGTGCTGGAGATCGGCGTCCATCAGGATGACCGCGTCCCCGTCCGCGTAGTCCAGCCCTGCCATCATCGCGGGCTCTTTGCCAAAATTGCGCGTAAAGCTGATGTAGCGGACGTTCGCGTGCGCCTCTGCGAGTGCGCGAATCTCCGCGAGGGTGTGGTCACGGCTGCCATCGTCGATAAAGAGATAGGAAAACGAGCAGTCCGCAATCCCCGCCGTCGCCGCAGTCACCTCGTCGTAGAAATGCCCGATGACCTCCGCCTCGTTATAGCAGGGGACGATGATGGTGATCTTGTCCATGCGTCCCTCCTAGTTTCCATAGATGCGAAAATTGACGATCTCCGCGCCCGCTGCGGTGAGCGCATCGCGTACGGTGGGGGCGCAGAGGGCGGAAAGCTCCGCCTCGAAATCGTGATCCCAGAGGCAGTCACGGATCAGTACAGCATTGTCCGTGCCGGGGTGGAGCATCACCTCGGTTACACCGTCTCTGAGCGAAGATGCAACCTGCGTGAGCGTTGCTGTATCGACCGCCTCGCCCGCGACGATGCCGGCGAAGTGATCGGGTACGCGGATGCTGCATCGCTGCGCTTTTGCCGCCGCGCGGCGGGCGAGCACGGCAAGCCCCGTGCGTCCGATGAGCTGTCCGATGCCGCCGAAGCTCCCTGCAAAGAGCGGCGCACGCGGTGCACGCATCGCGGGGATGCCTGCCGCACGACAGAGATCGAGTGCAATGCCCAAGACCCCCGGCAGGACGTGCATATGCTGGTGACTGTCTGCGTGCGTCGGATGAATCCCCGCCGCCTCGACGCGCCGCAGCTGCGCGGCGAGCTCCGCACGCACCTCGCTGAGGTTGACCGCCCCGCGCAGAAGCCGCACGGCAAATGCCGTGTGATCGTCCACGAAGACCCCCGCCTCCGTCACGAGCGACGGGATCTCAGCGGGCGGCAGAACGGGGGTGCCGTTCACGAGCGTCAGGTGGATGCCGACGCCGAGTGCGGGCGTACGTGCGGCAAGTGCCGCCGCATCGTCGAATGCCGTGCCGCCGGGCATCAGTGTCGCCGAGCGCAGAATGCCATCCGCGACACCGCGCTCGACCGCGCGGTTGATGAGCGTGTGCCGTCCGAAATCGTCCGCATTCAGAATGATTTGTTTCAACGTAGTTCTTCCCCTATGTTTTCAGTATCGCGTGGTATTCTATCATAACGTATCATTAGAATGGAGTTTTGTCAAAAGTAATGATAACAGGTGGCTGTGATAAAAGTTACGGAAGAATGCGGACAGCGATTCCTTAATAAAAAAATCGAGGTGTTTGCGTGGAGCACCCATAAGGATGTGGTCTTCATAAATATTTTCGACAAAAAACATGAAATTACCTTTTCTATATAGGACTTTTATAGTAAAATACTGTAGAAGTCCTATCGGTTACAAAGGAGTATTACATGATCGTTGAAATCATCAGTGTAGGCACGGAGCTGCTCATGGGCAGCATCGTCAACACGAATGCACAGCACATCGCGCGTGCGCTCGCGCACATGGGACTGGATGCATACTATCAGACCGTCGTCGGCGACAATCCGGAGCGGCTGCGCGCCGCGCTCGACATCGCATACACGCGCGCAGACTGCGTCATCACCACGGGCGGGCTTGGCCCGACGAAGGACGACCTGACGAAGGAAATGCTCATCTCCTACTTCGGCTGCACACCCGTCGAGGACATGGAGGCACTGCGTCGTCTGGAGGAACGTGCGGCAAAGCGCGGTGTCGCTCTCACGGAGAGTATGCGCAAGCAGGCGACCGTCCCCTCGGGTGCAACGGTGCTCCAGAATGACCACGGCACTGCGCCCGGCATCATCATCGAGAAGGACGGCCGCGCGTGCATCATGCTCCCCGGCCCGCCGAAGGAGATGAGACCGATGTTCGAGACGGCGTGCGACGTGTTCCTGCGCGGGAAAAGTGACAAGGTTTTTGTCTCCATGAACATCAAGCTCTACTCCATGGCGGAAAAGGGGCTGCCCGTTGGTGAGTCGCCCGTTGCCGATCGCCTCGGTGCACTCGTGGACGGCGAGAACCCCTCCGTTGCGACCTACGCGAAGGAGGACGGCTGTCTCGTGCGCGTCACGGCGGCGGCACCGACCGCAGAGGAGGCACGCACACTGCTCGCCCCGACCCTTGCGGCGACGCGCGAAGCCATCGGCGAAGAGTACATTCGGACGATGGACGAGGACTAAATGCAGGTGGGAATGTTCCGGCGGAGCATCGGGGGACTTCTTGCCGTTTGTATGGTGCTGAGTTCCGTACCCGCAGGTGCGGCGAAACAAGCTGCGCCGCGCCACGCGTCGCAGAAGAACACAGGAGGAGCGGAGCGTGCCATGAAGGAGATCACGGCGCAGACGGAGCGCGTGCATCCTGCAGAGGCGCAGCAGGAGGAGCAACTCTCCTCCGTTCTCCTGCACTGGCAGCCCGTTCCTGCGGCGGTGCGCTATGCCGTGCGGGTTCTGCGGGCGGATGCACACGGGAAAATGAAGACACTGGGCACGATGAACCGCGTCTATACGACGGGGCTTCATGTGCCGCTCGTCTCGTATGGCGGTGCAGACGGCCTCTACTGGACGGTGCAGCCGCTCGGCTACGACGGCACGCCGATCGCGGCAGAGTCCGCACCGCGTCCCGTCGGCAGTGAGACGGCGAACCCCGCCGCACCCGTATTGACGACGAAGTTCGGCGATATGGCGTATGCACCGCTCTATCCCGTCTATGCGTGGATTCCGCTGAGCGGACAGAAGCATCACGAGGTCGAGGTCTATCGCCGCGCGGGTGGGCGCGACATCTATCTCCATACGCTGCAGGCGGGCGAGTACGATGTCTACGATGACGAGCCGTTTACGCAGGCGGGGACGTATTTCTTCCGCGTGCGCGGAACAACGGAGGCGGGGACGCCGATCTCGGAGTGGTCGGCGGCGGGGCCGTTCACGGTTGCCGACCGCACGCCGATTGCCGCACTCGGGGACAGCATTACGCACGGCGGCGGCGCGATTACTGTATCGCCCGCCGACACCCTTTACAACTGGGAGAGTTACTGCAGCGTTCCTGTGAAAAATCTCGGACACAGCGGAGATACGACGGCGGCGATGCTCGCGCGGTTCGAGCGCGACGTCCTGCCCTTTTCGCCGCGCGTCCTCATCATCATGGGAGGAGTCAACGATTACCGCGTCGGCATCTACGGCGCAGAGAGCGTGCGCAATCTCGCCGCCCTGCGCGAGAAATGCAGGGCACATGGCATTACGCCGATCTTTCTGACGGCAACCCCCATCCGCCCGACGATGATGGCCGCACGCATGACGATCACGACACCGCCGTCCGATTGGTGGGCGCATCGCGACTACATCAACAAATGGGTCATGGAGCAGGAGCACAGCCTCGACGTCTCCACCGTTCTCGCGGATGCGGGCGGTGAGCTCGAGGCGGAGTACACGACCGACGGCCTGCACCCCGATCTTATGGGCAAGAAGTACATTGGCGAGCACGTCGATGCGTATCTGCGCACGCATTTTGCATATGTCGCACAGCAGGCGGAACGGCACGTGCGCATCCTGAGAGAAGAAAGGAATCGCTGATAAAATGAAGTCTGTCAGATTGGCGTAGATTTTTCGTCCGAACAAGGAGGCAAACCGGACGCATAGCGAGGGCTATGTGGAGGATTCTAGGGCACAGTGCGGGCAAAAAAGATGCGTCAAGATGGCAGTGCTGAATTTATCAGTGCTTCCTGAAGTCCGCGCTTCCTAAAGAGTAACGGGAGGGAGATCTATGCCTCGTAGCCTGCGCCTCGGCGCGATTCTGTTTCTTGCCGCCGCCCTCATTGGCGGCGCGTACACGGGCTACTGCTATCATCGTGACCGCACGCCCGAGGCGGCACTCCATCAGATTGCGCGTGCCGTCCTCACCGAGGATCGGAAGCTCTTTGACGAATACGTCGATGAGGATGCCGTGCTCACCACCATGCACGAAGATGTGAGTACACTTCTCGCGGACAACATCGCCGCGCTCCACGAGCGTCATCCGCACGACTGGTTCTTCCGTCACGACAGTGCCTTTATGCGGGACTACATGGCGGATCATCGTACGGAGTACATCGATATGGCACGCATGGTGCTGACCTACTACTTCGACGCGGAGCGCGTGCCCGTGACGAAGGCGGAGGGCAATGCGCGCTGGGGCTCGGATGAACTGCGTGCCTTTGCCGCGCACTATAGCGTCAGCATGGAGCCGGCTGTGCTTTCGGGCGACCGTGCGGCCATCGTCTGCATCGTGCGCGGTGACGACAGTGCCTATGGACGGCTTCTGCCCGAGGGCTCTCTTACGATGGAGCTTGCGCGGCAGGAGAACGGGCACTGGAAGCTCGTGCGCATCTGCACGGATCCCGTGCGCGAACACGGTTTTTATTCGTTTGTCGATGCGGCGGAGCGATATTGGGAACTTCAAGGTTGGAACTGACTGAAGGGAGAAAGACAGTATGAAATATGAACTTACCAAGGAATATTTGACAGGCATTGATATGATTGACCAGGAGCATGGCAAACTCTTTGACCTGGCGAACGAGTGCTATGAACTTGTGATGGACGATGAGGCGATTGACCGCTTCGACAAGATCGTTGAGCTTCTCGAGGAACTGCGCAGCTATGCGGCGACGCATTTTGCCCACGAGGAAGAGTACATGGAGCGCATCCAATACGAGCGGCGTTTCAGCGAGCGGTATCAGCATCTGCGCTTCATCCAGAAACTCAGTGAGATCGACCTTGACGATATCGATGAAAACCAGCAGGAGCATCTGCTCGGCATCCTTGACTTCCTCGCACGCTGGCTCTACGGACACATCAAGGTCATGGATTGCCGTATTCCAAAGGAAGAGGATGCTGGTACGACAAAATAAAGGAAGAGCACAGTCCGGCACGCAGCGCCCCACGTCCCGTTGCGCGGGGCGTGGGCAGCTGCGACGGAAGGCGCACCGGAAGACTGCCTGCTGAAACATTATGGCGATCCGAGACGGGACGAGGGAAAGCGAGCCGAAATACCATGAAGTATATGTTCACCGAGGATTACTTGACCGGGATAGCGACCGTGGACGCGCAGCACGGCAAACTGTTCGATCTCGCGAACGAGTGCTACGAACTCGTGATGGAGAGCGAGGCGGCGGATAAATATGACAAGATCGTTGCCATCATACAAGAGCTTGCGGCATATGCCGGAACGCATTTCGAGAGCGAGGAGGCGTATGCCACGCGTGTCGGTGACCCGCACCGCTTCAGTCATCGTGCGCTGCACCTGCGCTTTATGAAAAAGGTCGGCGAGATCGACTTGGAGACCGTCGATGAGAACCAGCAGGAATATCTGCTGAACATCCTCGATTTCCTTGCGCGTTGGCTTTACGAGCACATCAAGGGGCGCGACTGCAAGCTCCCGCACGAAGACGGTGTGCAGTGAACGGCACTGCACGGAAAAGCATTCACAAAAACACCCCGCAATGAGCAGCTGCGGGGTGTTTTTGCTGTGTATTATATTTTAGGAGAGCTCTGGAAACGGTATCCCTTCCACGGGATACTGCTTCAAACGAAAGCCTGTAGATAATATAGCACACAAGAGAATGAATTTCAATAGCGTTTTGAAAAATAAGAGCATATAAATTTTATATTGAAAAAATAAAAAAATGTTATTTTGGGGTAGAAAAGAGAAAATGGGAAGAAAGAACTATGTTCAAGGAGAAAGAAATTTTTTATAATAAATATGGACAAAGGAAATGTCATGGAACAAGCCGTGCAACGCAAGCGTACGGTGGAGAAACTCATAAGGAAATGAGGTGGCTGTCATGGCAGTCATATCGCTCGCAGCAGTGCTCGACGATCCGGCAAAACGGATTCCGATCCACGCGATGGTGCGTGCAGCGGCAATTTATCCCGCGAAGGATGACGATCTCATCGAGGGGATGCGTGCACAGCGGCTCGCCTATCGGGAGGAGATTCGGCAGCTGCACAGCATGGGCGGTGAGGCGTACGAGCTCGACATCGCATCGCTTGCACGTTCGCTGCGCTCGTTGGAGGAGGATATCCACAGCGACGCGACGCGTGAGCTGTTCGGCGATCCGTACATCGTCGAGCTGGGCGGACACCGTCCCGTGACCGATGCCGATGCGGCATCGGCGTAGTACGTACGGAGGACACAATTCTGAGCAACTGCATAGAACTGCAAACGAAAACCGCAGGAAGCTGAGTCGGTGGAATGACCGATTGAGTTTTCTGCGGTTTTTTTTGTGCAGGTGATTCGTCTCGCGGCGGGGGCTGTTGTACGAATCTAAAAATTTCGTACAACACCCCACCGTCAGACGATCGGATTTAGGGAATCACTGATAAAATGAAGTCTGTCAGATTGCGCAGCTGGATTTATCAGTGTTTCCTTAGCGTCGGATCTGCTCCAAGATGAACGGATCCTTGATTTTCCCGTCCTCCGCAAAGAGGATAATCTTCGATAGGATCTCTGCTGTCTTGGGATCCTCGCCGAGGAACGGCAGGAAGAGACGTCCGCGATGCTGGCTGTGGACGGGCAGGACGTTCACCATGGCGGCATCCGCGAGCTCCTCGCTCGTCAGATAGCGGGGGGCCGTTTCCCCCGACCTCCGCCCGTGCATTGAAGCGTGCGACCTCCGCCGTGACGAACGCCGTAACCAGCCCGCCGACATCGTGCACCTCCCCGATCTCGTAGGGGCGCGTTTCAATCGCATTCCTGCGCTTGCCGATGCGCTTTATATTGACTTGTACCTGCATAGCACAGCCCCTTTGTATTGTTGATTTATTCACTCTATCGTAACATTTCTTACGAGGCGGTACAATCGGGCGGATTGTCTCATACGACAGTGCTGAATTTATCAGTGCTTCCGTAAATTTCGTCCGAACCACACGCCGCCAGTATGACAGGGGAAATCCGAGAGATGCAGGAGAATCGGACGCCTGCCAAATAATTGCTTGTTCTGCACCGACGCCTCTGCATTTCTATGCGGGGGCGTTTTTCTATGCCCGAATGATTATGGCGTGTATTCTCTTTGAGGATATGCGCCTTGTTTTATGCGCTGCATGTGGGAACACACGACGATAGCCAAATCTAATCACAAGAATAGTTTTCAATTATAAAATTTTATAGAACTGTGATATTGCTCACATCCACGCCCGAAGCGGTATAGTAAGATTATATCGTATCTATAAGCCTTTTCAATGAAAGCCAACATAATGGAGGGGTGAAGGCGTGAGCAGTATCTTTCAAAAGTTCAAGTATCTGATTCCGACGTCGAAATCCGCAGACGGTCACAATGAGACGCACGAGGGCGGGCGCACATGGGAGAACATGTACCGCGACCGCTGGTCGTTCGACAAGACGGTCCGCACGACGCACGGGGTCAACTGCACGGGCTCGTGCAGCTGGAACGTCCACGTCAAGAACGGCATTGTGGCGTGGGAGAATCAGGCGACCGACTATCCGGAGACGGCGCCGGATATGCCGGACTTCGAGCCGCGCGGCTGTCCGCGCGGGACGACGTTCTCGTGGTATCTCTATAGCCCGCACCGCGTGAAGTACCCGTATATGCGCGGGGAACTCGCGGCTCTTTGGCGTGCGGCGCGTGCGGCGCATCCGAACGCGTACGAGGCATGGAAGAGCATCGCCTCCGATCCCGCAAAGAAGAAGCAGTACAAGCAGGCACGCGGTATGGGCGGCTTTGTGCGCTCGAACTGGCAGGAGGTCAGCGAGCTGATCGCCGCCTCCGTGCTCTACACGGCGTATACCTACGGATCCGACCGCATCTTCGGTTTTTCCGTCATCCCTGCAATGTCGATGCTGAGCTATGCGGCGGGCATCCGCTTCATGCAGCTCATGGGCGGCGTCGGGCTCTCGTTCTACGACTGGTACGCCGATCTGCCGCCCGCGAGCCCGCAGATCTGGGGCGAGCAGACGGATGTGCCCGAGTCGAGCGACTGGTACAACGCGGGCTACCTCATCACGTGGGGCTCGAACATCCCCATGACGCGCACGCCGGACGCGCATTTTATGGCAGAGGTGCGCTACAAGGGCACAAAGGTCGTGTCGATTGCGCCCGACTACGCCGAGTCCTCGATGTTCGCGGACACGTGGATCCCGCTCAAGGTGGGCAGCGACTCGGCGATGGCGATGGCGATGGGGCACGTCATTCTCAAAGAATACTACGTTGATCAAACAACGCCGTTCTTCCTTGAGTACACGCGGAAGTATACGGACTTCCCGTTCCTCGTGCGCATCGAGAAGAAAGCGGACGGCACGTACATCCCCGGGCGTATGCTCTCCTCGCGCGACATGGGACGCGCGGAGAAGCACGCGGACTTCCGCTACTACGTCGTAGATGACAAGACGGGCGAGATCGTCATTCCGAACGGCACGCTCGGCGAGCGTTGGTCGACGCAGGAGAAGTGGAACATCCGCGAGGAGAACCGCGACACGGGCGCGGAGATCTGCCCGCGTCTCTCCGTCTGGGACGACAAGACGGGGACGGTTGAGGTCGAGCTGCCGTACTTCGGCAACGACCGCAGGGAGCGCACACTGACGCGTGCTCTGCCTGTGCGCAGCATCAAGACGGCGGACGGCGAGGTGCTCGTCACGACGGTCTACGATCTCACGCTCGCGAACTATGCGATTGATCGCGGCATCGGCGGCGAGAGCGCAGGCTCGTACGAGGACGACACGCCGTATACGCCCGCATGGCAGGAGAAGTACACGGGCATTTCGCCCGATCTCGTCATCAAGACGGCACGCGAGATCGCGGACAACGCCATCAAGACGAACGGCAGAACCATGATCATCATGGGCGGCGGCATCAACCACTGGTTCCACGCGGACGCGGTCTACCGCACGATTATCAACCTCCTGCTCTTCACGGGCTGCGAGGGGCGCAACGGCGGCGGTTGGGCGCACTACGTCGGGCAGGAGAAGCTCCGTCCGAACGAGGGCTGGGCGCGCATCATGACGGGCACGGACTGGCAGGCACCGCCGAAGCTGCTCAACTCCACCTCGTTCTACTACTTCGCCACCGACCAGTGGCGCAGCGACGAGATCCAGACGGACGCACTGACGGCGGCGAACGAGAACGCACGCTACAATCACGCGGCGGACTATGCCGTGCTCGCGGCGCGTCTGGGCTGGGCTCCGTCCTACCCGACGTTCAACCGTGGCTCGAACGACCTCGCTGCGGATGCAAAGGCGGCGGGCTTCGAGGGCGCGGACGGTATCAAGGAATACATCGTCAAGAGCCTGAAGGACAAGAGCCTGAAGTTCGCATGGGAAGACCCCGATGCACCGGAGAATTTCCCGCGCAACCTCTTTGTCTGGCGGTGTAACCTGCTCGGCTCGTCCGCGAAAGGCAATGACTACTTCCTCAAGTATCTCCTCGGCACGGAGAACAGCATCTTCCAGGAGGAGGACTGTGCGACGCGCCCGCAGGAGGTGAAGTGGCGCGAGAAGGAGGAGCTCATGCAGCCGGGCGGCGCGCTCGAGGGCAAGCTCGACCTCCTCGTTTCGCTCGATTTCCGCATGGCGGGCAACGCGCTTTACTCCGATATCGTGCTGCCGACGGCGACATGGTACGAGAAGACCGACCTCTCCTCGACGGATATGCACCCGTTTGTCCACCCCTTCCAGCCGGCGGTCGATCCGCTCTGGGAGTCACGGACGGACTGGGACATCTACCGCACACTGGCACAGGCAGTGTCTGAGGTCGCAAAGGACGCAAAGCTCACGCCGTACACGAACATCGCTGCGACCCCGCTCGGGCACGACAGCGAGGCGGAGCTGGCGCAGCCGGACGGCATCGTGCGCGACTGGAGCAAGGGCGAGTGCGAGCCGGTCCCCGGCAAGACCATGCCCAACATTGCCTCGAACACGATTGACTACACGAAGCTCTATGAGAAGTGGATCGCGCTCGGCCCGAATGCGGGCGGCAAGACGGCGAGCCACGGCAATACGTGGGACTCGGCGGAGGACTACGAGGAGATTCGTCAGCGCAACGGTATCATTCAGAACAAGGACTATGTGTCCTACGGCTGCCCCTCGATCTACGAGGCACGTCAGGCGATCGAGGCAGTGCTCGGGCTCTCGCCGACGACCTGCGGACGCACGGCAGTCCGCGCATGGGAGGCGGTGGAGAAGCGCACGGGTCTCGACAACCTCGTGAAGCTCGCAAAGGATCGCGAGGACGAGCGGTTCACCTACGATCAGGTCATCGCGCAGCCGCGTGAGACGATCACCGCGCCGACCTTTACGGGCAGCAATCAGAACCGCCGCTATACGCCCTTTACGAACAACGTGGAGGAGCTGATCCCGTTCCGTACGCTCACGGGGCGCCAGCATTTCTACATGGATCACGAGGTCATGCGCGAGTTCGGCGAGGCACAGGCGGTCTACCGCCCGATCCTCGACTTCCGTCCGATGAACAAGTCGCTCAACGGTACGCAGAAGGAAATCACGCTGAAGTACCTCACGCCGCACAACAAGTGGAGCACGCACAGCATGTACTTCGACGCGCAGCAGATGCTCACGATGTTTCGTGGCGGACAGAGCGTCTGGATGAGCGAGAAGGATGCGGCGGAGATCGGCGTGAAGGACAACGACTGGATCGAACTGTACAACCGCAACGGTGTCGTCGCTTCGCGCGTCGTCGTCTCGCCGCGTATCCCGCACGGAGCGGTCTTTATGCACCACGCGCAGGATCGCCACATCAATGTGCCGGGCTCGAAGATCTCGGGCACGCGCGCGGGTACGCACAACACGCCGACCCACATCCACATCAAGCCCACCCACCTCATCGGCGGCTACGGGCAGCTTAGCTACGGTTTCAACTACTACGGCCCGACGGGCAATCAGCGCGACTCGTACGTTGTCGTGCGGCGCATGGAGGAGGTAGATTGGCTTGAAGATTAAAGCACAGATTGCGATGGTCATGAATCTCGACAAGTGCATCGGCTGTCATACGTGCTCCATCCTCTGCAAGAACGTCTGGACGAACCGGCGCGGCGCGGAGTATATGTATTTCAACAACGTCGAGACCAAGCCCGGCATCGGCTACCCGAAGCAGTGGGAGAATCAGGAGAAATGGAAGGGCGGCTGGGAGCTGCGTGACGGCGAGCTCGGACTCAAGACGGGCGGCATGACGACGCGTCTTGCAAAGCTGTTCTACCATCCGCAGCAGCCCGAGATGGACGACTACTACGAGCCGTGGACGTACGACTACGAGACGCTGATTCACACGAAGCGGCGCAACCATCAGCCCGTGGCGCGTCCGCGTTCGCTGATTACACAGAAGCGCATGGAGATCAAGTGGGGGCCGAACTGGGAGGACGACCTCGCCGACGGCGCGTCCGCACGCAAGGACTACAACCTCGCGAAGATCGGACAGGAGATCACGCTCGAGTTCCACGACATCTTCATGAAGCACCTGCCGCGTCTCTGCAACCACTGTCTCAACCCCGCGTGCGTTGCGGCGTGCCCCTCGGGCGCGATCTACAAGCGCGACGAGGACGGCGTGGTGCTCATCTCGCAGGACGGCTGCCGCGGCTGGCGGCACTGCGTTCCGTCGTGTCCCTATAAAAAAATCTACTACAACTGGGAGACGAACAAGGCGGAAAAATGCACGTTCTGCTTCCCGCGTCTGGAGAACGGTCTGCCGACCGTGTGCAGTGACGGCTGTGTCGGCCGTATGCGCTATATCGGTGTCCTGCTCTACGATGCGGACAAGGTCAAGGCGGCGGCATCCACTCCCGATCCGAAGGACATCTATAAGGCGTATCTCGGTGCGCTCTGCGACCCGAACGACCCTGCGGTGGTCAAGGCAGCAAAGGAGGCGGGCATCCCCGACCGCTGGATGCGTGCGGCACAGAACTCGCCCGCACACAAGCTGATCGCCGAGTGGCAGCTCGCGTTCCCGCTCCATCCGGAGTACCGCACGCTGCCGAATGTCTGGTACGTCCCGCCCCTCAGCCCGATTGCGCGGCGCGTCGAGGAGGAAGTATTCTTCCCTGGTGCGGCGGAGATGCGCATCCCTGTCGCCTACCTCGCACAGCTCCTCACGGCGGGCGACGAGGCGGCGATCGAGCGCGTGCTGCACGTCCTCCTCGAGCTGCGTGCCGTCATGCGTGCAAAGCAGACGGGCGATGCTCTGCCTGCGAATCTGACGCACGATGTGGAAACCTACGAGGCGATGTACCGTCTCCTCGGGCTTGCGAAACGCCGCGAGCGTTTCAACATCCCCGCAGGGCTTCAGGATGTGACGCATGAGAAGCTGCGCGAGCTGCAGGGCTCGGTCGGCTATGCCTGCCCCGGGGGGTGCTGCTGATGGAGACGAATCGCATACAGACACCGCTCCTCCTCACCTCCTATCTGTTCGAGTACCCCTCGGCGGATTGGTGGGAGGGCGTACCGACGCACGCGGCGGCGGTCGCGGATGTCGAGCGTCCGCAGTCGCGTGAGGTGTTCGAGGAATTCTTCGGCTACATCGGCGAGACCGAGCGGCAGGAGTTCGAGGATGCCTATGTGCGCGCCTTTGACTTTTCGCAGAACACGAACCTCTACCTCACGACGCATAACCGCACGGATTTCGGCAAGCAGTCCGAGGAGATGCTGCGCTACAAGCAGCTCTTCCTCGATGCGGGTTATGACCTCGAACGCGAACTGCCGGACTATCTGCCCGCACTCCTCGAGCTCGCGGCGGCCGTGCCCGAGCGCACGTCTCTGCACATTCTGCATGAGATTCAGCCGAAACTGGAGCTGCTGCGTGACCGTCTGATCGAGGCGAAGCTGCCCTATGCGTTTCTCCTCGATGTCGTGCTCACGGAGGCATCCGCTCTCGAAGGGAGGACAGCATGATGAAACAGTTCGCATGGGGCATACTCCCCTACATCGCGTTCACGTTCCTCATCGTGGGGACGATTGTGCGCTACACTGTCTCTGAGCGGAACTGGACGACGAAGTCGAGTCAGTTCCTCTCCAAGAGCGACCTGAAGATCGCGGGTCCCATGTTCCACCTCGGTCTCGTCATGGCATTTGGCGGACACGTCATCGGCGTGCTCATCCCGAAGTTCATGACCGAGGCGGCGGGCATCGACGAGCACCTCTACCACATGATTGCGCTCGGCGGCGGAGCACCTGCGGGTATCCTCTTCTTCGGAGGCTTTGTCCTGCTCCTCATCCGCCGTTTCGGCAAGGATCGTATGGCGGTCAACACGTCGACGATGGACAAGTGGCTCTATTTGTTCCTCTTCCTTGCGATTTTCACGGGCTGCGCGTCCACGACGCTGAACGCCGTGCAGGGCGGGTTCGACTACCGCGAGACGATTTCGCCGTGGTTCCGCTCGGTTCTCGCACTCAGCCCCGAGATCGACTACATGGAGAATGTGCCGCTCATGTTCCGTATCCATATGTTCTCGTGGATGGCAGTCGCGTTCCTCTTCCCGTTCACGCGCCTCGTCCACTGCCTCAGCGCACCCTTTGAGTACCTCGTGCGCAGCCCGATTATTTATCGGAAGAAATAAGGATATATTTGGAAGCCGTTCCCTGCGGGGGACGGTTTTGCTTTATTGCAACAGAATTGCACTCTGTGGTATAATTCCGATAGAAAGAAACACTGGGGGAATATCGATGAACATCGTCTTCTACGAGAAAGAGGATGGAACAATCCCCATCGTGGAATTCTTGGACTCCCTTGATGCGAAGATGTATGCGAAGGTTTCGCGTACCATTCGCTTACTGGAAGTGAAAGGACATCAACTTCGCGCACCGCACTCTAAGGAACTCACGGATGGGATTATGGAGCTACGCATTTCCTTTGGTGGGAATATCACACGCGTACTGTACTTTTTTATCGTTGGTGATACGGCAGTTCTGACGAATGGATTCGTCAAGAAAACGCAGCTGACCCCGCCGCAGGAAATCGCGCGTGCCAAAGAGTACCGAGAGGATTATCGAAGGAGGAATCCGTCATGATGACATTTGCGGAATACCATAAAGAAAAGATGAAGGATCCTGACTTCAAGCGTGAATACGATGCCTTGGAGGATTGGTTTCAAGAAGAACTTGCGGTGCAGGAAAAATCTGCTCCCCGTGATGCGCATACGGAAATTGTGGCGAAAGGAAAGGAAATCCGAACCGCACATGTTTCCTTTGCATAAGCTGTGGGTAGAAAGGATGAGCGTATACAATGAGTGAGGTCAAGGTGGAGGAGCTTGTGCAGACGATGAGCGCACAGCGCGCGGAGGAAATGCGTGCAGCTTTTGAGGCGGATCTTATGGCGGCATGGGAAAAGGGTAAAGCGGCCGGCAAGGCGGAGGGCATCAGCGAGGGCGAGTTCCGCGGGCGCAAGCAGGGCGTGATCCGCGTCGCGATGAACTGTCTGCGTGCGGGAATCGATATTGAGACGGCGGCAAAGGCGGCAGAACTGCCCGTGCCGATCATCCGCAAGCTCGCGCAGGACAACGGCATCGAGATTGCATAATACAGGCACGCGCCGACACCGAGCGGCAAAGGAGTACGATATGGCATTTCCGAAGGGCTTTCTCTGGGGCGGCGCGGTGGCAGCGAACCAGTGCGAGGGCGCGTACAATGCGGACGGCAAGGGGCTCGACATACAGGACATCATGCCGCGCGGCATCACGGGCGCACCGACCGAGGAGCCGACAGCGGACAATCTGAAACTCACAGCGATTGACTTCTACCATCGGTATAAGGAGGACATCGCCCTCTTTGCCGAGATGGGGTTCAAGGTCTTTCGCACGTCGATTGCGTGGAGCCGCATCTACCCGAACGGGGACGATGCCGAGTCGAACGAGGCGGGGCTGCAGTTCTATGACGATCTCTTCGACGAGTGCCGGAAATACGGCATCGAACCGCTTGTGACGATCTCGCACTACGAGACACCGCTCCACCTCACGAAAACGTACAACGGCTGGATGAGTCACGACCTCATTGGCTTCTACGAGTGCTATGTGCGGACGATTTTCACGCGCTACCGCACCAAGGTGAAATACTGGCTGACGTTCAACGAGATCAACTCCGTACTCCATGAGCCGCTGCTCTCGGGCGGGATACTGACACCGAAGTCGGAGCTGTCCCTCCAAGACCTCTATCAGGCGTGTCACCATGAGTTCGTCGCCTCGGCACTTGCGACGAAGATCGGGCATGAGATCATCCCGGAGGCACAGATCGGCTGCATGATCCTCGCGATGCCGACCTATCCGCTGACTCCCGCGCCCGACGACATGATCGCCGTCATGCGGGCGGAGCATTTCAACGACTTCTTCGGCGATATGCACGTGCGCGGCATTTACCCCGGCTATATGAAGCGCTACTTCCGCGAGAACGGCATCGAGATCCGTGCGACACAGGAGGAGCTGCAGCTGCTGCGGGAGCACACGGTGGACTTCGTCTCGTTCAGCTACTACGTCAGCATCTGCGAGGGCGTGGGCGGAACGGCGGGCGGCGGAAACCTCCTCGGCGGGAAAAAGAATCCGTATCTCAAGGCGAGTGAGTGGGGCTGGCAGATCGACCCGCAGGGACTGCGCTATGTGCTCAATCGCTATTATGACCGCTGGCAGAAGCCGCTCTTTATCGTCGAGAACGGCCTTGGGGCGAAGGATGTGCTTGTTGCGGACGGTGCGGGCGGCAGGACGGTCGCGGATGACTACCGCATCGACTATCTGAACGATCATCTCGTGCAGGTCGCGGAGGCAATCGCCGACGGCGTGCCCGTCATGGGCTATACGACGTGGGGCTGCATCGACCTTGTGAGCGCGTCCACGGCCGAGATGTCAAAACGCTACGGCTTCATCTACGTCGACCGCAATGACGATGGGACGGGGTCGCTCACGCGCTACCGCAAGAAATCGTTCGCGTGGTATAGGGATGTGATCGCGACAAACGGGGAGAGTTTGAAGCGGTGCGTTAAGGAATCGCTGATAAAATAGACCCTCCGATTGGCGCAGAACCGCAGCACGCTCGAAGTTCGAATTGTGGGCGGAACAATCGTATCGATTCATGCGCGGAGCTGACATTGGGGCGTTGCTGTACGTTTCTTTCGTGCGGCAGTGCCTTTTTTAGGAGATGTTTTGTTTGATTTTGAATCAGCTTAAAGCTTTTTTTGATTTGCGCGGCGACACTGCTTCGATCCAGGAAATTACAGAGCGAATCAACGCCGGCGTGCGATTTCGGGGGACGAATCTCAGTGTTCTGATATTGGCGATCTTCATTGCCTCCATCGGCCTCAATATGAACAGCACTGCCGTCATCATCGGCGCGATGCTGATCTCTCCGCTGATGGGGTCGATCCTTGGGGTTGGCTATGGCCTTGCTCGTTATGACGGCACATATATCCGTTCCAGCGCAGGGAGTCTGTTCGCCCAAGTGTTCATTTCGGTTGCCGCGTCGACGCTTTATTTTTCCCTCACACCGATTGATACGCCCTCGTCGGAACTGCTTGCACGGACATCGCCGACCATCTGGGATGTTTTGATCGCGGTCTTTGGCGGTCTCGCGGGCATCATCGGTGTAACCCGCAAAGAGGGCGGGAATGTCATCCCGGGGGTTGCGATTGCGACGGCTCTGATGCCTCCTCTCTGTACTGCGGGGTATGGGATTGCGACGGGCGTGACGGCGTACACCGTGGGCGCTCTCTACCTGTTCTTTATCAACAGCTTCTTTATCTGTCTAACGGCATTTGTTGTTCTCAAAATCATTGATATCCCCTCGAAGATTGCACGGGATTCTGTCGAATTTTCAAGACAGAAACGCTATTTGCTGACATTTGCCATACTTGTCACCTTGCCCAGCTGCTTCTTTGCGTATCAGAGCGTGCAGGAAAATCTGGAGAACGAGCAGGCGAAGAGATATATCGAAGAGAATTTCAAAGTGCCGCCCCGTCTGGCCATCTCCTACACGTTGGACAACGAGAAGAAAATGCTGACGGTATTTACGATTGCCGGAATACCGGAGGACGACTTGGCGGCATTGACGGAAAAGCTGCATGAAAAGAAACACCTCAGGACATTCCAGCTGGAGGTCTTTTCTGCGGAAACGGTGGAAGAGCGGGAAAAGATGGAGGCGATGATCGAGCGCAGACTCAGCGAGGTTGAAAAAAGAGGCATTCCCACCGTGCAGGAACAGCAGACCGTGACCGCACTCAAGTCTGCCCGCGAGGAAAGCGAGAAGAAGGGGACTTACATCTTGGACTGGAATCGTGAGGCGCGCATTGTATTTCCGCAAATCTCCCGCATCGCCGTCGGGAGTGTGTACGCCCCAGCCCCTGCGGCAGATAAAGCGGCTGCGCTGCATGAAACACACATCGCGTTCGTATATCTCCAAGCAGATCTGGACGACGCGTCACGCGCACGTCTGACCGAATGGGTTTCTGCCAAGGCACAGCACCGTGTAGAAGTTCACTTCCTCCCCGAAGTTCCGCCGGCAGAGGCAAAAAAGGGACTGTAATCTGTGGGTGAGCGCGCGCTATGCACATCGTGTGGGCGAATTGGGAACAATAAACGAGAATAATTGAAAACGAGATATAAAAATTGTACGCGGAAAAAAACTTGTCACTCCTTTGAACCTTGTGATAAAATGAACAAAGTCGTGCGCGGCGGTGGCTGTGATATCGCCGTGCAAATTAGTTACAAAGGAGGCGCTTAAATGGAAACGTTGGCCGCGATTATTTTTGTTGTAATGTATATGGTGATTGTCTCGGAAAAGATTCACCGCACGGTCGCTGCGATGATCGGCGCAGTGCTCATGATGCTGCTCGGCATCCTCTCGCAGGAGACGGCGTTGCATCATGTGGACTTTGAGACGCTCGGTCTGCTCGTCGGCATGATGGTGCTCGTCGGTGTGACGAAGGAGACAGGGCTGTTCGACTATGTGGCGATCAAGGCGGCAAAATCGGCGAAGGCGGAGCCGCGCCGCATCCTCGTCTATCTCTGTGTGATTACGGCGGTATTCTCCGCATTCCTCGACAACGTGACCACAGTGCTCCTCATGGTGCCTGTGACGTTCAGCATCACGAAGATTCTGAAGCTCGACCCCATGCCGTATCTCCTCACGCAGATCATTGCGTCGAACATCGGCGGCACGGCGACGCTCATCGGCGACCCGCCGAACATCATGATTGGCAGCGCGGTGAAGGAACTCACCTTCGTCATGTTCATCGAGCACCTTGCGCCGATTGCCATCATCTGTATGGTGGCGGTCATGTTCATCATGTCCGCAATCTATCGAAAGAGCCTCGTCACAACACCGGAACTGCAGGCGGAGCTGATGCAGATGGACGAGAAGGCGGCGATCACGGATCACAGCCTGCTGAAGCGTTCTCTCTTCGTTCTGGGGCTGACGATCCTCGGCTTTTTCACACACTCCTTTACGCACATAGAGTCCTCGCTCATCGCGCTCTCGGGCGGCTTCCTGCTGCTCCTTCTCGCGGGCGGCAGCGAGCACCTCGTGGAGAAGGCGATGCACTCCGTCGAGTGGCCGACGATCTTCTTCTTCATCGGTCTCTTTATCGCTGTCGGCGGGCTGATTGAGGTTGGCATCATTGCACAGCTGGCTGAAACTGCGGTAGAAGTAACCGGGGGCGACCTGACGGCGACGTCGCTGCTCATTCTCTGGATGAGTGCGATCATCTCGTCGGTGCTCGACAACATCCCGTTTGTTGCGACGATGATCCCGCTCATTCAGAACATGGGGGCAATGGGCATCACGAACCTTGAGCCGCTCTGGTGGTCGCTCGCTCTCGGTGCGTGTCTCGGCGGCAACGGTACGCTCGTCGGCGCATCGGCAAACCTCATTGTGGCGGGCATGGCGGCGGAGCGCGGCGTGCACATCAGCTTCATTCGCTACTTCAAGATCGGCTTCCCGCTCATGATTCTCACGATCGTCCTTTCGACGGTCTATGTCTATCTGCGGTATTTGTTGTAAAGGAATCGCTGATAAAATGAAGTCCTTCAGATTGGCGTAGATTTTTCGTCCGAACAAGGAGGCAAACCGGACGCAGAGTGGTGCTCTGTGGAGGATTTTCCGCCGAAGTTCGGGCAAAAAAGATGCGCTAAGATGGCGTGGCTGAATTTATCAGTGCTTCCGCAAATCATTGGCAGGAAAAAGCGCATACAAGGGCGAATCAAACAATTAAAGAAATTTGTGGAGACACCGGCACAGTTTCGGTGTCTCTTTTTGCCCCCCATCACGGGCGGCGACAGGAGGAGCTATGTTCATATTGGCATCTGCATCCCCGCGACGGCGTGCCCTCCTGCGGCAGATCGGGGCGCGGTTCGTGTCGATCACGCCCGCCGTCGATGAGGTGAGTGACGGGGTGCATCCGCGTGATGCCGTCATTCAAAATGCGCTGACGAAGGCGCGCAAGGTGGCGGAGGAGTATCCAGAGCACGCCGTGCTTGGTGCGGATACTGCTGTGGTGCTGAACGGACAGTCGTTCGGAAAGCCGAAGGATGCCGCCGAAGCACGTCATGTACTCTCCCTGCTCGAGGGGCGTCAGCATACCGTGCTCACGGGGATTGCGTGGGTTGTGGATGGCCGTGCATACACAGATGCGGCGGAGACGACCGTGCGCTTTGCTTCGATGACGGAGGGGGAGATTGCCGCCTACGTCGCCACGGGCGAGCCGATGGGGAAGGCGGGCGCATACGCGATCCAGGGGCGCGCGGCGATCTACATCGAGGAGCTGCACGGATCGTTCTCGAACGTCGTCGGGCTGCCGCTCCACGCGGTCGCAGAACTCGCGCGTGTGGCAGGCATTGCGATGGAGGACGGCGATGAATCTGCGTGATCTGCCGCACGGCGAACGCCCGCGCGAGCGTTTGATCGAACGCGGGGCAGGCGCACTGAGTGATGCGGAACTCCTCGCGATTCTCCTGCGGACGGGGCGTGCGGGGGAGAATGTGCTGGAGCTGGCACGCGGGATCGTCGCGCGTTTCCGTGAGACAGGTCTCTCCGAAATCCTTGCGATGCCCGCCGCCGAGTTTGCACGCATCCCCGGTGTCGGCACGGCAAAGGCGGCGACTGTACTCGCTGCACTTGAGCTCGGGCGGCGCGCACAACAAGCGGAGAAACACCGCCCGCGCATCCGCGAGGCACGGGATGTCTATGAGCTGCTGCACACGCGCTGTCGTGCAGAGAAGCGCGAGCACTTCATTGTCCTGCCGCTGACCTCGAAGAATGAGGTGCTGATGGTTGCGGATGTCTCCGTCGGCACGCTCACGAATACACTCGTCCATCCGCGCGAGGTGTACGAGCCGGCGATCCGTTGCGGCGCAGCGCACATCGTCCTCGCGCACAACCATCCGAGCGGCGATCCCGCGCCGAGTGCGGAGGATCATCGTCTCACGCGCCAGTTAAAGGAGGCGGGCGCACTGCTCGGCATCCCTGTGACCGATCATGTGATCCTCGGGGGCGACGCGTTCTTTAGTTTTTCCGAGGAAGGGATGCTGTAGGACGTTAAACAGGAAAGGCTCTCCTGTATGTGCGCCCCTCACGAACGCCTCGTTACGCAAGTGATCGCGTGCTTGTACGCTTAAATACCGTCGGACTTCTTAAACGCGCTTCGCTTGAACGAAAGAAATCCGACGGGGCGTACCGCACGCTTTACTCACTTGCTCCACTAGGGTTCGCTCTGGGGCTGCACTCTCCAGAGCTGTTTGTTCTGCAATACTTTTTTTCGCAGAGAGAGGATTTTATCTGTCAACCATCGAAATATACTGATACCTTAGGAAATCTTTCTTGTTAAAACGTGATTAGGAGGGATTATGATGAGTGCGATCAAAAAGATCCTCGTTCCGGTCGATGGATCGGTCAATGGCTGCAAGGCGGTTGATGAAGCACTGTTTTTCGCAGAGAAATGCGATGCCGAGCTCGACTTCGTCTACGTCGCGAGCAACATCAACAAGGACATTCCGAGCCACATCGTCTTTGACCGCATCTGGGAAAAGCTTTCGGATGAGCGGAAGGCACGCAAGCACGTCAAGAGCGGCCACATCGCGAAGAGCATTCTCGAGGTTGCGGACGAGCAGCAGAGCGACATGATCATCATGGGCAGCCGCGGGCTCGGTCTGCTGAAGGGCGTGCTCATCGGCAGCGTCAGCCAGAAGGTCATCGAGGAGGCAAAGATCCCCGTCATGGTGGTTAAATAGGCGGGGAGGTGGCGGCGTTGACCGTCCGAGAACGTCTTGAGATGCAGGAGGATGCACTCCTCTCACCGCTGGCAGCGCGAAGCCGAGATGCAAAGCGCAGTCATCCGATGGAGGAGTGCCCTTTTCGCACGAAGTTTCAGCGTGACCGCGACCGCATCCTGCACTCGAAATCCTTTCGTCGGCTCAAACACAAGACGCAGGTCTACATCGTCGCGGGCGATCACTACCGCACGCGCATGACGCACAGCCTCGAGGTGGCGCAGATCTCGCGCACGATTGCACGTGGGCTGCGTTTGAACGAAGATCTGACGGAGGCAATCGCACTCGGGCACGATGTTGGGCACACGCCGTTCGGACATGCGGGCGAGGCGGTCGTGGACGAGCTCACGGGGCATTTTGCCCACAACGAGCAGAGTCTGCGCATGGTGGAGATCCTCGAGCGCGGCGGGCACGGTCTGAACCTCACGGGCGCGGTGCGCGACGGCATCCTGAACCATACGGGGCGGGGGCTGCCCTCCACGTTCGAGGGACGGATCGTGCGCATCGCCGACCGCATCGCCTACCTCTGCCACGACTACGACGACAGCATCCGTGCGGGGCTGCTCACGCCCGAGGAACTCCCCGCCGAGGTGCGGGATGCGTTCGGCTCGGACACTTCCGCGATGATTACAAGCATGGTTTCCGATATGATTGTCACCTCGGAGGCGTGCGGTGATGCGGCACTCTCAGAGCCCGTGCAGCGTGTGATGGATGCGTTCCGCGCGTTCATGTTCGAGCGTATCTACCACTCCAAGACACTCGCGCACGAGCGTGCACAGGCGGGCTTTGTGCTGCGTGCGCTGATGGATCACTTCACCGTGTATTTTCACACGCTCCCGCATGAATTTATTGCGCGGGAGGAAAAGTGGGGGCGCGAACAGTGCGTGGTGGACTATGTGGCGGGGCTGACGGACAGCTACGCCGTCGCACTCTTCCGCGAGATCTACATCCCGCCCGTGGATCAGATGACGATTAAGCCAATATAAAAGGAGAAAACTCATGCGTGACCCGAGGATGGAGGCCTTTGTGCAGCAGGTGCGCGCGCAGACCGACATCCTTGCCGTCGTGCAGGGCTATGTTCCTCTGAAGCGCAAGGGCAATCGCTATTGGGGCTGCTGCCCCTTTCACAACGAAAAGACTGCGTCGTTTTCCGTCGTGCCTGCCGACGGTTTCTTTTACTGTTTCGGCTGCCATGCGGGCGGCGACGCATTCAAATTCATCTCGCTCATGGAGCACATCACCCCGTTTGAGGCGATTGTGCGGCAGGCGGAGCAGCTCGGCATCGAAAAGCCCGCACAGAAGCGCGATCCACGTGAGGAGGCGCGTCTGCGCGAGCTGGATGATCTCAGGAAGGTCAACGCGCTCGCACGGGATTTTTTTCATAACTGTCTCACCATGACCCGCTACGGCGCGGCGGGGCGGGACTACCTCGCGGGGCGCGGCATCACGGCGGAGGCGATCGAGCGGTACGGCATCGGCTTCGCGCCGGACGCGTGGTCGAAGCTCTCCGATGCGTTCCAAAAGCGCGGCATCTCCGAGAACCTCCTTGTGACGGCAGGGCTTGCGGTCAAACGTGAGCGTGGCGGGAGCGTGTATGACCGCTTCCGCAATCGCGTCATCATTCCGATTGCGGACGAGCGCGGGCGCATTGTCGCGTTCGGCGGACGTGCACTCGGCGACGCGCAGCCGAAATACCTGAACACGGCAGAGACACCTGTCTTCAACAAGCGCAAGCTCCTCTTTGGGCTGGACCGCGCGCACCGTGCGATTGCGAGCGCGGGCGCGGCGATCGTCGTCGAGGGCTATATGGACGCGATTGCTGCGTGGGAGGCGGGCGTGTCGAATGTGGTTGCGACACTCGGCACGTCGTTTACGGAGGGTCATGCGGCACTCCTTCTGCGCCGCGCATCGCGCATCGTCTTTTGCTACGACAGCGATACAGCGGGGCAGGAGGCGACACTGCGCGCACTCGCAGCAGTGCGCGGGAGCACGGCAGAGGTGCGCGTGCTCCTCCTACCCGACGGCAAGGATCCCGACGAGTATGTCCGCACGCACGGCGCGGAGGCGTTCCGTGCCCTCGTGGAGACGGCGGTTTCTGCCCCTGTGTTTCGGCTGCGCCATGTGCGCGCACATATGGAGGACACGGTGGACGGGCGGCGCACGGCACTGCGTGCGATGCTGCCTGTGCTCGCCGAGCTCGATCCCGTCACGCGTGCTGCCTATGTGCGGCAGACGGCGGCGGAGCTTTTTCTCGATGAGGGGGTGGTCGTGGATGCGCTGCGCTCTTACCTGCGGCACGGCGGAGCAGAGCAGACACCCGCGCGTGCAGCAGAGCAGCGTACGCCTGTACGGAAGGCCGATGATGCACTGCGCCGTGCAGGACGTGAGCTGCTCGCTGCAATTTGGTACGATCCTGCATTTCTCACCGAAATTTTATCTTCCGTCCCGCTGGCACATTTTCCCGATGCGGGCATCGGCGAAATCCTGCGCGCGATGGAGGAACACCGCGCGGCGGGCGGCACATTTGATGCGGACTTTATCGCCGCACAGCCTACGGCGGCGGGGGCTGAGCTCGCCCGTGCACTCGTTGAGGAGGGGCGCACGCGTGCGTCCTGCCGTGAGGCTCTGGGGATTCTGCGGCGGACATACCTGACCGCCGAGCTGGCACGTCACACCCGTCTTGCCGAAGAAATGATGCAAGAAGGAAAAGAGGCATACATTGACGAATTAAACGAAGTGAAGAGAATCCAGGACGAGATTGCCCGTGAAAATTTGCACGAATGACTTTTGTATCCGTATATTTTCAACGATATAGTAAACAATAGAGGTTATTAAATAGGAATCACTGAGCTTATCAACACATCTACAACACTACGAACTGAAAGGAGGGGGCACGATGGCAACGGCAGCAGCACGGCTGGAACGGGAAGAACTAAGCGTAACGGGAATATTGGACAAACTCGCGGCAAAGGGAAAGGCAAACGGCGGTACACTGACCTGCGGTGAACTCATCGCGGCATTTGACGCATGGACGATGACCCCCGACGATATGGATGAGCTCTATCAACGTCTCAGCGACGAGGGCGTGGAACTCGTGGACGATACAACGGTCGGCGATAGCGCGGGGGAGGATGCGCTTGCGCCGATGGATGAGATCGACAAGGACGAGGTGGAGGAGGTCGAGATTGACCTCTCCGTTCCCGAGGGCGTTGCGCTCGATGACCCCGTCCGCATGTATCTCAAGGAGATTGGACGCGTACCTCTGCTGACGTCAGAGGAGGAGGTCGATCTCGCGCGGCGCATGGAGGCGGGCGATGAGAGTGCGCGCCATCGGCTCGAGGAGGCGAATCTGCGCCTCGTCGTGAGCATTGCCAAACGCTACGTCGGACGCGGCATGCTCTTCCTCGACCTCATCCAGGAGGGCAACCTCGGCCTCCTCAAGGCAGTCGAGAAGTTTGACTACAGCAAGGGGTATAAATTCAGCACCTACGCGACGTGGTGGATTCGTCAGGCGATTACGCGTGCGATTGCCGATCAGGCGCGGACGATCCGCATCCCCGTCCACATGGTTGAGACAATCAACAAATACATCCGCATTTCGCGCCAGCTCCTGCAGGAACTCGGCCGTGACCCAACCCCCGAGGAGATCGCAAAGCACATGAGGCTGAGTGCGCTGCGCGTGCGCGAAATCATGAAGATCGCACAGGAGCCTGTTTCTCTCGAAACACCGATTGGCGAGGAGGAGGACTCCCCCCTCGGTGACTTCATCGAGGACGAGGCAGCACTCGATCCGGCGGATGCGGCATCGATGATGCTGCTCAAGGAGCAGATTGCGGATGTGCTCAAGACCCTCGCCCCACGCGAGGCGGAGGTGCTGCGTCTGCGGTTCGGACTTGAGGACGGGCGGTCGCGCACGCTTGAGGAGGTCGGACAGAGCTTCGGCGTGACGCGTGAGCGCATCCGACAGATTGAGGCAAAGGCGCTCAGGAAGCTGCGGCATCCCGTGCGCCTACGCAAACTACAGGGAAACATTGATCTTTGAGGCGGAAGCCTTGCGAATACGACAGGAGGACAGCGTTATGACAGAGGGGACGGAGCAGAAACAAGCGCCGGGCGCCGACATCATTGAACGTCTGCTTGCCAAAGGCAAGAAAAATGGCGGCACGCTGACGTATGGCGAACTCATCGACGCGCTCCAAAAACAGGATATGTCCCCCGACGAAATGGACGACATGTACCAGCGGTTCAGCGACGAGGGCGTTGAGATCGTCGATGATGTACCGACAGTTGTGGAAGAAGAACCCGTGGATGATGACCCGCCCGAGAAGGAGGAGGAGGTCGAGATCGACCTCTCCGTACCCGAGGGCATCTCGCTCGACGATCCCGTTCGGATGTACCTGAAGGAGATCGGTCATGTACCCCTCCTCACGGCAGAGGAGGAGGTTGAGCTCGCTCAGCGCATGGAGGCGGGCGACGAGAGCGCACGCCACCGGCTTGAGGAGGCGAATCTGCGCCTCGTTGTGAGCATCGCCAAACGCTACGTCGGACGCGGCATGCTCTTCCTCGACCTCATCCAGGAGGGCAACCTCGGCCTCCTCAAGGCGGTCGAGAAGTTTGACTACAGCAAGGGCTATAAATTCAGCACCTACGCGACGTGGTGGATTCGGCAGGCAATCACGCGTGCCATCGCAGATCAGGCGCGAACGATCCGCATCCCCGTCCACATGGTCGAGACGATCAACAAGCTCATTCGCATCTCGCGTCAGCTCCTGCAGGAGCTTGGACGCGACCCGCGTCCCGAGGAGATCGCAAAGGAAATGGGCATCAGTGTCGCGCGTGTGCACGAGATTATGAAGATCGCACAGGAGCCTGTTTCTCTCGAAACACCGATTGGCGAGGAGGAGGACTCCCACCTCGGCGACTTCATCGAGGACGAGGCGGCACCTGCACCCGCAGAGGCAGCGTCGTTTATGCTCCTCAGAGAACAGCTTGAGGAGGTCTTAGAGACTCTCACTGACCGCGAGAAGAATGTCCTGCGTCTGCGCTTCGGGCTGGAGGATGGGCGGTCGCGCACTCTTGAGGAGGTCGGACAGAGCTTTGGCGTGACGCGTGAGCGCATCCGCCAGATTGAGGCAAAGGCACTGCGCAAACTGCGTCACCCGAGCCGCAGCAAGGTGCTGCGTGACTTCTTGGAGTAGTTGACGAAGTGGGCTGAATATCGTATAATAAGCATACAAAAAGGGCACTGCCGGTAAAACGGTCAGTTCCCAAACTCAGTATTAGGTAAGATTACCCGCCTAAAGTTGGTACCTGCAGGCGGGTTCTCTTATGTCCTTAAGGCTACGACACAGATCGTTATGAGAAATACGACTGTTAAAAAATCGTAAAGAGTCATAAGCATCGCCCCCTTCCAAGGGGACTAACCGCCTACCGCATGGCAGTGCCTGTTTTGATTATAACACGCATGTTTGTCCTGTACAAGCAACATTTTACTTGACACACGGGCGTATTCCCCTTATAATATCAACGTCTGACACATTCCTCGATAGCTCAGTCGGTAGAGCGTCTGACTGTTAATCAGAATGTCACTGGTTCGAGTCCAGTTCGAGGAGCCATTTGCAACAACAGGAGTGTAACGCAGCAGTTACACTCCTTTCTTATGTCTGTCAAAAAAAGGGGGGCGTGTATGCAGCTTGATGCACGGCTTGCGGCGATCGCCGCATTTGTTCCGCACGGAACGGCAGTTGCGGACATCGGGGCGGATCATGCCTACCTTGCCGCGACCCTCGTCATGAATGGGATCGCGCGACGCGCCGTTGTCGGCGACCTCAGTGCGGGTGCATGTGCGGCGGCACGGCGTACCGTGGGAACGCAGCGACTCACACGCGAGATCGACGTGCGGCAGGGCGACGGGCTGTCTGTGCTCGCCCCCGGCGAGGCGGAGTCCATCGTCATTGCAGGCATGGGCGGCGCACTGATTGCAGAGATTCTTGCGGATGCACCCGATGTTCTTGCTGACGTGCAGACCCTCGTCCTGCAGCCGATGAACAGCGCGACAAAGCTGCGCCGCTGGCTCTATGAAAATGGCTGGGACATCGTCGATGAAACACTGGCGCATGCGGGTGGGCATCTCTACGAGATCATTCGCGCCGAGCGCGGTGTGCGAGAGCTTCCCGACGAGGTTTTTCTGCTCATTGGGGCAAAACTGTTCGAGAAGCGCGACCCTCTCCTGCATGAGCATATTGAAGGAAAGATTGCAAAGCTCACCCGTGCCGTCGAGGGCATGAATGCCAGCGCAGCAGCGCGGCAGAGCACGGAGTATCGTGAAACGGTATCGAGATTAGCAGCACTGCGAACACTGCTGATGTTACTTTGAGAGGAGACCCCATGCTCAGCTGTCAGCTTATCATGAACGCGCTTGAGCGCATCGCACCGCGCCGTCTGGCGGAGGACTGGGACAACCCCGGTCTTCTTGTCGGCAGCTACGCGCAGAAGGTCGGGCGCGTGCTCATTGCGCTTGACGTTGACGATGCCGTCGTCGCGGAAGCCATCGAACGCAAGGCGGATCTGATCGTCGCGCACCACCCCGCGATCTTTCGCGGCATCAAGCAGCTGCGCACCGACCTCCCGCTTGGAAAACGCCTCGCCGCACTCCTCACGCACAACATCGCCGTTGCGGCGGCACATACGAACCTCGATGTAGCGCGCGGCGGCGTGAACGATGTGCTCGCCGCGCATCTCGGGTTGGAAAAGCTCGCCGCCTTCGTCGTCACCTACCAGGAGGACGGCGTGACGGAGAGCATCGGGCGCGTCGGAACGCTCCCCGCCCCAATGAGAATCGAGGACTTTGCACGCAGCGTCAAAGAGCGGCTCCATGTCTCGCACGTCCGCCTTGCTGCCGCTGCTGTGCGTCCTGTGCGCCGTGTCGCCGTCTGCGGCGGCGCGGGGGTGGATTTCATCGACGATGCCGTGCGGCGCGGTGCGGATGTCTACGTCACGGGCGACGTGAAGTACCACGACGCGCAGCGTGCCGTCGAGCAGGGCATGCACATCATCGATGCGGGGCACTTCGGCACGGAGGTTCTCGTCCTGCCCGTCCTCGCCGAACAATTACGCACAGAACTTGCATCCGAACGCGGAGAGATTGAGATTTTCGTCACAAACACGCAGCATGATGTGTTCGATGTAATAATATAGAAGAAAACATGAAAGGGGAAGGGGAGACACAATGGATCAGAAGCATATCCGCAATTTTTCCATCATCGCCCACATCGACCACGGCAAATCCACCATCGCCGACCGCCTCATTGAGTACACGGGCACACTCAGCGAGCGCGAGATGGAGGCGCAGGTGCTCGACAGCATGGATCTCGAGCGCGAGCGCGGCATCACCATCAAGGCGCAGACGGTGCGTCTCGACTATCGCGGCGAGGACGGGGAACTTTATGAACTGAACCTTATTGACACACCCGGTCATGTAGATTTTACTTATGAAGTCTCGCGCAGTCTTGCCGCGTGCGAGGGCGCACTCCTCGTTGTCGACGCGGCGCAGGGCGTGGAGGCGCAGACCCTCGCGAACGTCTATCTCGCATTGGAACACGACCTCGAGATCGTCCCCGTCATCAACAAGATCGACCTGCCGAGTGCCGAACCGGACCGCGTCAAGACAGAGATCGAGGACACCATCGGTCTGGACACGAGTGCCGCCGTTCTCGCCTCGGCAAAGACGGGGCTCGGCATCAAGGAGGTGCTCGATGCTGTCGTCGCCTTCGTCCCGCCGCCGGAGGGCGACCCCGATGCGCCGCTCAGAGCACTCATCTTCGACTCCTACTTCGACCCGTATAAGGGCGTCATCGCAAACGTACGCGTGAAAGAAGGCACAATCAAAAAAGGCATGAAGCTAAAGCTCATGGCGACGGGCAAGACCTTCGAGGTGACGGATGTCGGCTGCTTCCGTCCGCAGCCCATCGACACGGGAGAACTTCGCACGGGGGAGGTCGGCTTTATCGCGGGTGCGCTCAAGGACGTGCGCGACGTGCGCGTGGGCGATACCGTGACGAGCGCGGAGCGTCCTGCGGCTGAGGCACTGCCCGGCTATCGCGGCGTCACCCCGATGGTGTTCTGCGGGCTCTACCCAGAGGACAGCAAGGACTACGACAACCTCCGCGAGGCTCTGGAAAAACTCCAACTCAACGATGCCGCCCTCGTCTTCGAGCCGGAGACCTCCATCGCGCTCGGCTTCGGCTTCCGCTGTGGCTTCCTCGGACTCCTCCACATGGACGTGATCCAGGAGCGTCTCGAGCGCGAGTACAACCTCGGGCTCATCATGACAGCGCCCTCTGTTGTTTACCACGTCTACCGCACCGACGGAACGATGGTGGAGGTCAGCAACCCCGCCGACCTCCCGCCCCAGACCGAGATCGACCACATCGAGGAGCCGTGCGTCAAGGCGACCGTCATCGTGCCGAAGGACTACGTCGGCGCGGTCATGGAGATCTCGCAGGAAAAACGCGGCGTGTTCCAGACCATGGACTACCTCGACGCGACGCGCGTCATGGTGCTCTACCACATCCCACTGAACGAAATCCTCTACGACTACTTCGATCGGCTGAAATCGGCGACGCGGGGCTATGCGTCCCTCGACTACGAGCTCATCGACTACCAGACCTCGAGCCTCGTCAAGCTCGACATCCTCCTCAACGGCGACACTGTGGACGCACTCTCGACCATCGTCCACCGTGACCGCGCCGTCACACGCGGCCGGCAGCTCGCGGTAAAGCTCAAGGGCATCATTCCGCAGCAGATGTTTGAGATCCCCATACAGGCGGCAATCGGGAGCAAGATCATCGCACGCGAGAACGTACGCGCTCGCCGCAAAGACGTTCTGGCAAAATGCTACGGCGGCGACATCACGCGCAAGCGCAAGCTGCTCGAAAAGCAGAAGGAAGGCAAGAAGCGCATGAAAGCGGTCGGCAGCGTCGAGCTCCCGCAGGAAGCGTTTATGGCGGTGCTGAAAATTGATGAATAACGCGCATGTGAAAAAATGGGGGATCTACGCCCACATACCCTATTGCGTGAAAAAATGTGCATACTGCGACTTCGTTTCCTCCTCCGTAGGCAAGAATACGCGTGCGGAGATGGAGGACTATGCGGCGGCGCTTCGGGCGGAGATCCTGCGCGAAGTGCCGCCGCTTCG
Source organism: Centipeda sp. (in: firmicutes) (assembly GCF_057271695.1). Classification (NCBI taxonomy): domain Bacteria; kingdom Bacillati; phylum Bacillota; class Negativicutes; order Selenomonadales; family Selenomonadaceae; genus Centipeda; species Centipeda sp. (in: firmicutes). Next base: position 3,276 of record NZ_DBHIVL010000014.1, on the reverse strand, counting down.
TGCCCGATGGGGTGATGCGACGACCGTCTACATCGGCGGCGGCACGCCGACCGCACTGCCCATGCCGCTGCTCACGGGAATCCTGCAAACGCTCCGCGACACCGCGGGGGCACCGCAGGAGTGCACCGTCGAGGCGAATCCCGGCACAGTGGATGCGGACTGCCTCGCGCGGCTGCGTGCGGCGGGAGCGAACCGCCTCAGCCTCGGCGTGCAGAGCTTTGACGACCGCCTGCTTCGCGCCATCGGGCGCATTCACACGGCAGAGGAGGCACGCGCGGCATTTCGCGCGGCGAGTGCGGCGGGTTTCGACAACATCAGTCTCGACCTGATGTACGGACTGCCGACGCAGACCCTCGACGATCTAAAGGAGAGCGTCGCGGAGACGCTTGCTCTCGCGCCCGAACACATCTCCGTCTATGGGCTGATTGTCGAGGAGGGCACGCCATTCGCGGCAGCGGAGGCGGCGGGACAGCTCGCACTCCCGAGCGAGGAGACGGCAGAGGAGATGTATGACTACCTCATGGAGGAACTTCCCGCACATGGGTATGCACGCTACGAGATCTCGAACTTTGCACGCGCGGGATATGAGAGCCGCCACAATTGCGGCTATTGGCGGAACGCGCCGTACCTCGGCATCGGTGCGGCGGCGCACGGGTACATCGACGGTGTGCGCTGGGGCAACGAGCCTGACACGGAGAGATACATCCGCGCCATGCAGACGGGCAGGAGTGTCCGCACGCCCGAGGACACGGAGCGCACCCGCGAGAATGCAATGGAGGAGTATGCCTTTCTCGCTCTGCGCACGCGAGAGGGGATTGATACGGCGGACTTTCAGCGCACCTTCGGCACAGACATTGATGCCGTATATGGGACGGTGATTGAGAAATATATCACGCAGGGGCTCCTTTGCCGTGCACAGAGCCACATTGCTCTCACCGATGCAGGCATGAAGCTCGGTAACGAAGTCTTCGCCGCCTTTTTGCATTAGAGAAAAATTTGTGCTATGATAGGTAATACCCAATTTTCAGTTCGAGCATTCAAAAGGAGAAATTACCATGAAAACATTGACCATGATCGAGATGGCGGGCTGCCCCTACTGCGCGAACGCACACCGCGCGATCGAGGCACTGCGCGCCGAGGGCTACGAGGGCGTGCAGGTTGACTTTATCGACGAGAACAACGAGCCGGCGAAGACACAGCCGTTTGCGGGGCAGTATTACTATGTCCCGAGCATCTTCATGGACGGGGAAAAGCTCTATGAGGCGCAGCCGGGGCAGAGCTATGACAAGATCTATGCTGCGGTAAAGAGCACGTTTGAAGCGGCGCGAGCAGACTAAGGACGCCTGATTCATGGAAAATATGCACAGATTTCATGAAAAAAACGCAAAATAAATCTTGTAAAACCATTTGAAATCACGCATAATGAAGAAAGCGTTATATTCGTAATATATATACAACCTCGTGAGTGCCAACGTATACGGGTAACGCTGCGGCGTTCACGAGGGAAAAACAAGATGAGGTGAGTTTATGCATCAACCCGTAACCGACAACCCATTCGTCATCATGATCATCAACATGGTCATCGTCTTCGCCGTGTTGACTGCGATCTGGGGGCTCATCGAGCTGACCCACATCATTGATCCGACGAAGAAAAAGGCAGAGCCGCCCGCAGCAGCTCCTGCCGCGCCGACTCCTGCATCCGCACCGGCAGCTCCTGCCGCTCCCGCAGTTCCGGCGGGGCTCAGCACGGAGACCGTCGCCGTTATTGCGGCAGCCGTCACCGCCTGTGGCTACAGTGCCGAGCAGATTCACGCCATTCGTCCGGCGGAGCAGCCTGCGTGGCGCAACTTTGGTCGTACGAGTGGTATGCGTACGCCGCGCTGAGAAGGGAGTGAGAGATTATGGATTTCATTAACGCATTTACCGTCTCCCTGCAGGCAGTCGTCGATGGCAGCGGATTCGTCGGCATGACCGGCGGCAACATCATCATGATCGTCGTCGGTCTTGTCCTGCTCTACCTCGCGTTCGCACGCGACTTCGAGCCGCTGCTCCTCAGTCCGATTGCATTCGGCTGTGTCCTCGCGAACATTCCGTTCAACGGCTTTGAGGAGCCGGGCGTTATGTCCGCGATCGGCATGGGCATCAAATACGAGATCTTCCCGCCGCTCATCTTCCTCGGTGTCGGTGCGATGACGGACTTCGGTCCGCTGATTGCACGTCCCTCGAGCCTTCTCATGGGCGCTGCGGCACAGTTCGGCGTCTTTGTTGCTCTCCTCGGTGCGATGATGCTTGGCTTCACGGCACAGGAGGCAGGCTCCATCGGTATCATCGGCGGTGCGGACGGTCCGACGTCGATCTACCTCACAACCAAGATGGCACCGCACCTCCTCGGCGCGATCGCCGTCGCGGCATACACCTACATGGCACTCGTGCCGCTCATCCAGCCGCCCGTCATGAAGCTCCTCACATCGAAGAAAGAGCGTGAGGTCGTCATGGAGCAGGCGCGTGAGGTCACGAAGTTCGAGCGCATTGCATTCCCGATCGTCTCGACCATCTTCATCAGTCTGCTGCTCCCATCCATCACCGCACTGCTCGGTATGCTCATGCTCGGCAACCTCTTCCGTGAGAGCGGCGTGACGGATCGTCTCTCCGATACGGCGCAGAACGCGCTCATCAACACCGTCACGATCTTCCTCGCCCTCGGCACGGGTCTCACCATGAGCGCGGAGAGCTTCCTCGTCAAGGAGACCATTCTCATCATCTGCCTTGGTCTCGTCGCGTTCATCTTCGGCACGGCGGCGGGCGTTGTCCTCGGCAAGATCATGTGCCGTGCGACAGGGTGGAAAGTCAACCCGCTCATTGGCTCGGCGGGCGTCTCCGCTGTTCCGATGGCGGCACGCGTCAGCCAGATCGTCGGAATCAAGGCAAAGCCGGGCAACTACCTCCTCATGCACGCCATGGGGCCGAACGTCGCCGGTGTTATCGGTACGGCGGTCGCGGCAGGTACTATGCTCGCAATGCTGATGTAATCTACACAGCATTTGACAAAATCCTTCTTCCTATGTACTATGGGGGAAGGATTTTCTATTGCTCGTATTGTTCTTCCACCGATATGAGCAGAGGGCGGCATGGTGTCCCAAAGTATTTGTGTGGGACATCATATCCCCATAGAACAACATAGGAATCGCTGATAAAATGAAGTCCGTCAGATTGGCGTAGATCTTTTCGTCCGAACAAGGAGGCAAACCGGACGCATAGCCAAAGCTATGTGGAGGA
>NZ_DBHIVL010000013.1:0-40877 GCF_057271695.1 Centipeda sp. (in: firmicutes) | reverse complement strand
TGCGGAAGTAGCTCAGTGGTAGAGCACCACCTTGCCAAGGTGGGGGTCGCGAGTTCGAGCCTCGTTTTCCGCTCCATCGCTTATCTGACCTGCGCGCTGCGCAGGTTTTTTTGAAAGTGAGAGCCTTGCGTGCTCTTCACTTTGTTTGGGGCCTATAGCTCAGTTGGTTAGAGCAACCGGCTCATAACCGGTCGGTCCTTGGTTCAAGTCCAAGTGGGCCCACCAATCGAAATGAGAGCATCACGCAGAAGAAGTGATGCTTTTTTTATTTTTTAGGGGAGGTGAGCGGATGACGGAAGCTGCTTTTGTCGAGCATATACGAAGCACGGGTGCGCGTGTCTTTCGCGTGGGCGGCTGCGTGCGCGACCTCTTTCGCGGGATGCCGGCAAAGGATGTCGACTATGTCTTAACGGGCATGACGGAGGAGCGGCTCTGTACGCTCTTTCCGCGTGCGGAGAAGATCGGGAGATCCTTCCCCGTCTATCATGTGCGCGTGGACGGGACGCGGCGCGAGGTCTCCTTTGCGCGCAGGGAGCGCAAGACGGGTACGGGCTATCGCGGATTCGCAGTCGCGTTAGATCCGTCCGTGACGATCGAGGAGGATCTCTATCGGCGCGACACGACGATGAATGCGATGGCGATGGAGCTCCCCACGGAGGAGCTCTTTGATCCCTATGGCGGGCGCACAGATATCGCAGCCGGCGTGATCCGTGCCGTCTCACAGCATTTCACGGACGATCCCGTGCGTGCGCTGCGTGCGGCACGGCAGGCGGCGGAGTTCGGCTTTGCGGTGGAGGAGGGCACACTCCGTTACATGAACGCATGTGCAGCGGAGCTCAAAAACGAGCCGACGGAGCGGCTGATGGGCGAGCTGCGGCGTGCGCTCGCCGCACCGCGTCCATCCGTATTCTTTCGCGTGCTGCGTGCGGCGGATCTCCTTGCCGACACCTTTCCCGAGATCGCCGCGCTTGAGGGACAGACACAGCCGACCGAGTTTCATCCCGAGGGGGATGCCCTCGCGCACACACTGGCGATGGTTGATGCGGTTGCACGTGAGACGGAGGAGCTCAAAACGCGCTTTGCCGCGCTCGTGCATGACCTCGGCAAGGCGCTGACCCCACGGGAGGTGCTGCCGCATCACTACGGACACGAGCGTACGGGGCTGGATGCGCTCACTGCGTGGAATCGACGCATGACACTCCCGCACGACTGGCGCAAGGCAGCGGCGTTCGTCATTCACGAGCATATGCGTGCGCCGCGTCTTACACGTCCCGGCAAGATCGCGGATCTCCTGCTCGGCATCGGCGGCTCGGGGCTTTCCATCGCAGAGTTCAACGTTATCATCCGTGCCGACCATGGATCTCTGCCGAACTATCTCACGCGCGGCGCGGACTATCTCGCGGCGATGCGGGCGGTCACAGGACGTTCCGCGCCGTCGGAACTCTCGGGTGAGGAGGTCGGCAGGTGGCTGCGTGAGCAGCGTGTGCGAATATTGAAAAATTCCTTGTTGGAGATGTAATTGACGTGGTATAATACGACTGAGCGGAGAAAGATAAGAAGGAGGCAGCATTGATGGACAAGATGATCCTGCCCTATCGGGGAAAAACGCCTGTGATTCATCCAACGGCCTTCATTGCTCCGACGGCTGCGGTCGTCGGTGATGTGGAGATCGGAGCCGGATCAAGTGTTTGGTTCAGTGCAGTGGTGCGCGGCGATTTTCAGCCGATTACGATTGGGCAGAATACGAACATCCAAGAAAACGCGACGATTCACGTCATGCGTGACGTGCCTGTTCACATTGGGGACAATGTGCTCATCGGACACAATGCCGTCGTGCATTGCGCCCGCATCGGGGACAACACCCTCATCGGCATGGGCTCGATCATCATGGGGTACTCCGAGATCGGCGAGAACGTCGTCATCGGCGCGGGCACATTCCTTCCCCAGCACAAGAAGATTCCGTCGAACTCGCTTGTGTTTGGCAACCCTGCTCAGATCGTACGCGCTCTGCGCGACGATGAGATTGAGGCGCTTCGTGCGGCGGCGGAGAACTATGCCGGCCTCGGAGCGGAGTACAAACAGATCATTGAGGTGATGAAGTAATGGAACAAACTCTGGTTCTCATTAAGCCGGACGCCGTCGGGACGCACCACATCGGAGACATTACGAAGGCGTACGAGGAGGCGGGGCTCGAGATCCGTGCGATGAAGATGATGCAGATGACGGATCGCATCGCACGCATCCACTACGCGGAGCATCTCGAAAAGCTGTTCTACGGTGAGCTCTCTGCGTTCATGACCTCCGCGCCGCTCGTGGCGATGGTGCTCGCGGGCGAGAATGCGATTGCACGGGTGCGCGAACTGCACGGTGCGACGAATCCGGCGAATGCGGCAGAGGGTACGATCCGCAAGCGTTTTGCAAAGAACGGGAGCGAGAATGCGGTGCACGCGTCCGACAGCCCCGAGAGTGCGGCACGCGAGGTACATATCTTCTTCAGTGAGGCGGAGATTTTCTAAAAATTTTTGATTTTGACGCCCGACTCTGCACTTTTGCAAAGTCGGGTGCAGTTATCAGAGACAAGGGAGGAATCTACGATGAGTGTTGTAACGAAAACGGGCGATCAGGGACAGACGAGCCTTTTCACGGGTGAGCGCATTGCAAAGGACGACGCACGCGTCGAGGTCTACGGCAAGGTCGACAGCCTCGGCTCTGCGCTCGGCATGGCGCGTGCGTTTGCAACGAACAAGCGCGTGAAGGACGATATCCTCGCCGTGCAGAAGCAGCTCGGCATGCTCATGGCGGACTTTGCGAGCCGCAACAAGCCGCCCCGCATTACGGCGGAGATGGTCGCAGGCATCGAGGCGGAGATCGCGAGTATCGAGGAGAGTCTGCCCGCGCTCAAGGAGTTTGTCATCCCCGGCGACAAGAAGTCGAGCGCGATGCTCGATCTGGCGCGTACGGTGGCACGCGAGGCGGAGCGTCGCGCATGGACACTCGCACGGCGCGGCAGCGTGGCGGAGGTCGACCTGCAGTACCTCAACCGCATCTCTGATTACTGCTTCGTCCTCATGCGTCTCGAGGACGAGGACAAACCGAACCTGTGAGCCGGGAAAAATTTGCCGTTCTTGACGGGAGCAGCCTTTTCTTTCGCGCGTTCTACGCGTTGCGGCTCCCGCCGAATGCACGCGGCATCCACACGAACGCGGTGCACGGCTTTGCGATGATGCTCGTAAAGCTGCTCAAAGAACTCGCGCCGACGCAGATTGTCATCGCGTTTGACAAGAGCCGCACGACGTTCCGCACGGCACTCTATCCCGACTACAAGGGGACGCGTGACAAGACCCCCGAGGAGCTGATCGCGCAGATTCCACTTCTGAAGGAACTCGCGCAGAGCCTTGGCATTCCCTTCCTCGAACTGGACGACTACGAGGCGGACGACATCATCGGCACGCTCGCGACGCAGGCGGCAGAGAGCGGTACGGAGACCGTCGTCGTGACGGGCGACCGTGACGCACTGCAGCTGATCCGTGACGGTCTCACCGTCGTCCTGACGAAAAAGGGCATCAGCGACACGCGTGCCTACGACACGGCGGCATTCGAGGAGGAGTACGGCTTTGCGCCGATCCGCCTCATCGACATGAAGGGGCTGATGGGAGATAGCTCGGATAATATTCCGGGCGTGCCCGGCGTGGGTCCCAAGACCGCGACGAAACTGCTGCTTGCATATGGTACGATTGAGAACGTACTCGATCATGCCGCCGAGGTCAGTGGGAAGAAGCTCAGTGCCTCGCTCGTGGAGTATCGCGACCAGGCACTCCTGTCGAAGCAACTTGCGACGATTGAATGCAATGTGCCCGAACTCCGCTATGCGGCGGAGGGCTTTCGTATGCAGCCCGACCGTGCGGCACTCGATGCGTTCTGCCGGGAGTACGAGCTGCGGACGGTGCATCGCGCACTCTCGGATTATCTAGGGGCAGCGACACCTGCGGGAGCAGTGGAGCAGTCGCTCTTCGGTGCGGAGGACGTTTCTTCGACACCGTGTTTTGACGCGTCAGAACTCACCGCTGCCGACCTCGATGCGCTGCGCGGGGCGGAGGAAATCGCTGTCGGCGCACGCTTTCGCGGAGATGCGCCCTTTGTGCAGGTGGAGCTGCTTGCCCTCTCCTATGGGACGGAGCAGCGCACTATGCGTGCGGACTCGCCACAGTTCGATGCCGTGCGGGACATTCTCGCGGCGCGTCCAGTCGTCCTCTGGAATGCGAAACGCTATGCACAGGCGGGGCTTTCCGTCGGTGCAAACACGTTCGACCTCGAACTTGCGGACTACCTCCTCCACCCCGAGGAGAGCAAACGCGACATCGAGCGCACGGCATTCGCCCATCTGGGACAGCTCCCCGCTGCGCCTGATGCTCTGAGCGATGAGCAGTGCGCCGTACGCGAGGCGCAGATTGCTGCGCGACTCTCCGCACCTCTGCGGGCGGCACTCGCAGAGGCACATTTGACGCGTCTCTATCGGGACGTGGAACTGCCGCTCGTGCCCGTGCTGGCAGCGATGGAGCGGACGGGCATCTATGTCAACCGCGCCGCGCTTGAGCGCGAACTTGCGGCGGCAAATGCACGCATTGATGCGCTCGTCACCGAGATTCATGCACTCGCAGGGACGGAGTTCAACATCAGTTCGCCCAAACAGCTCGGTGAAGTCCTCTTTGAGCGGCTCGACCTTGCGGCGGGGAGCAAGGTCAAAAAGACCAAGACGGGGTACTCGACGAACGCCGAGACCCTTGAGGAGCTGCGTGACCGCCATCCCATCGTGGACAAGGTGCTCACCTACCGCATGTGGACGAAACTGCGCTCCACCTATCTGGAGGGCATCGGCGCACTCATCCGCCCCGCAACGGAGCGCGTGCACACGAGCTTCAACCAGACGGTGACTGCGACGGGGCGGCTCTCAAGCTCCGACCCGAACCTCCAGAACATCCCCGTGCGGACGGAGGAGGGGCGTGCCGTGCGTGCGCTCTTCGAGCCGGGCGAGGGGTATGATATGCTCCTCTCGGCGGACTACTCGCAGATCGAGCTGCGCATCCTCGCGCATATGTCGGGGGACGCGACGCTCATCGACGCATTCCGTCACGGGCAGGACGTACACGCACGCACCGCGTCGGAGGTGTTTGGCGTGCCGCTCGCGGAGGTCACAGGAGAGCAGCGGCGCAGGGCAAAGGCGGTCAACTTCGGCATTGTCTACGGGCTCAGCGACTTCGGACTGGCGCGTGATCTCGGCATCGGGCGCAAGGAAGCGGCGGGCTACATCGCGCGGTACTTTGAACGCTATCACGGCGTTCGTGAATTCCTCGACAAGACCGTCGCGGACGCGCACACGAATGGTTTCGTAACAACCCTCTACGGGCGGCGGCGCGACCTGCCCGCCATCCACAGCCGCAATTTTATGCAGCGTTCCTTTGCCGAACGCATGGCGATGAACACGCCGATCCAGGGAACGGCAGCCGACCTCATCAAGATCGCCATGATCCGCGCCGATGAGGCACTGCGTAAGGCAAAGGTCAAAAGCCGTATCCTCCTGCAGGTGCATGATGAACTCGTGCTTGAGGTCGTGCAGGATGAGATCGAATGTGTCAGTGATATCCTGCGCACGGCGATGGGCGGGGCGGCGGAGCTCGCCGTGCCGCTCGCCGTAGACGTGCACATGGGGAAGAACTGGGCGGAGGCGAAGTAGGTGAAGATCATCGGCCTGACGGGTGGCATCGCCTGCGGCAAGTCCACCGTCAGCGCGGAACTGCGTGCCCTCGGCGCGGCAATCGTCGACGCGGATGCGCTCGCGCACGAGCTGTCACAGCCGCATCAGCCGATCTACAATGCCTATGTAGAGCACTTTGGCAGGGAGATCGTGACGGCGGACGGCACGCTCGACCGTGCGGCGATTGCACGCCGCGTCTTTGCCGACCCCGCTGTGCGTGCGGAGGTGGAGGCCATCGCGCATCCCATCATTCGCAGCGCGGCAGAGGAGCGGCTGCGTGCGGCAAGAGACGAAAACAAAAGAGCCGCGGTACTGGATGTGCCGCTGCTCTTTGAGGCGGGATGGGACGCGCTCGCCGACGAGACATGGGTCGTCGCCCTCCCACGCGAGGAGCAGCTGGCGCGTCTTTTGGCACGCGACACGTCCATGGACGCGGGCAAGGCGCGGGCACGCATCGCCGCACAGATGCCGCTCGCGGAGAAATGTGCGCGTGCGGATGTCGTTATCGACAACAGCGGAACGGTGGAAGAACTACGGGAATACATTGGGAAACTTTGGAAGGAACGGATTCTTGAACGCGCGTAAAATTCGGTACAGATTCTGGTGGATACTGCGCCTTCTCGTCGTCGCCGTCATCGCCTTTGCGCTGGTCGGCGGCTGGGGATGGGTGGAGCGCAGCTATATCTATCCATACGGCTACCGCAGCTACATCGAGACCAGTGCGGATGCCTACCGTGCCGATCCCTACCTCATCGCCGCCGTCATCAAGCACGAGAGCAAATTTCAGCCGCGTGCCAAGTCCGACGGCGGTGCGCTCGGGCTGATGCAGCTCATGCCGCAGACGGCGGCGTGGATTGCGCGGCAGATGGACGAACCCTTTACCGAGGACTATCTCTACGACCCCGCGCTCAACATCCGCTACGGCGTGTGGTATCTCGCGGAGCTCGAGCGGGAGTTTGGCGGCAACGACATCCTCGCGCTCGCCGCGTACAATGCGGGACGCGGCAACGTGCGCGACTGGATGGAGCGGTTTCACTGGAACGAACAGTTTGACGAGATCGAGGCGATCCCCTATCCCGAGACACGGCTCTACGTGCGCCGCGTGCTTGAGGACAGGCAGCAGTATAAGAGGCTCTACGACGAATGAACAAGACCTATCGGATTCTGCCAAGTGCGGAGGATATGCTCCTGCGTCTCCTGCGCGGGCTCGCCCTCACTGATGAGGAGCGGGCTCTTTTGCGTGCGTGCGTCCTGCGCCACGTCGAAGTCTCGGCAGCGGACAGCACATGGGAGCTGGTCATCGGCTGCACCGACGTACTCGACGATGGGCTGATTGCGCGGATGAAAGAGCAGATCGCGGCGAACTATCAGCTCAGAGAGGCACACATTCAGCAGAATGCCGTATCCCTCTCCCATGCCGTCGCGCCGCTCTGGGAACGCATCGTGTGTGTGGCGGCAGGGGAGGATGCCGTCCTCTTTCACACCCTGCGCCGGACGGCGTACGCCATCGACGGCAACGTCATCCGCCTCTCTGCACCGGGGAACTTCGGCGCGGAGCTGTTCGCGCAGACTGCCGTCGCAAAGCGCATCGAGACGGCAGTTCGCACAGAGATCGGCTGTGCCTGTCAGGTCGTCTGCATGGAGACCGAACTTGAGGAAATGCACACCCCCGCATGGACACCGCCCCCGCTCCCCGTTGCGGTCAAAAAGGAAGCCCCCACCGCCGCTCCCACACGCGCAGCACGGGGCGCAAAGCCGAAGGAACTGCCCGCGAACGTCATCCTCGGACGCGGTGTTGTGGGCGAGGCGCGTGACCTCGGTGTGATCGAGGACGAGGTCAAAAACATCGTTCTTGAGGGGGAAGTCTTTGCCCCGCAGGCGAACCAGCTCAAGTCCGGCGCGTATATCCTCCTGCTCAAATTCGCGGATCGGACAAACGGCATCGCGTGCAAGAAATTCTTCAGCGCACGCGGCAAGACCACACAGGAGGACATCGACGCGGAGGTCGGGCGCATCCTCAAGGCGATCGGCAAGGGCTGCTCCGTCCGCATCCAAGGGAAAATCGAATACGATAAATTCATCAGCGACTACGTCCTGTTCATCGACAGCATGGAGCGGCGCACCGTCCCGCAGCGCGAGGACACAGCAGAGGTGAAACGCGTCGAACTGCACGCGCATACGAAAATGAGTGCGCTCGATGCCGTCGTCCCGCCGAAGGTGCTCGTCGAGACAGCGGCACGCTGGGGCTGGCCCGCCGTCGCCATCACCGACCACGGCGTTGTGCAGGCATTCCCCGAGGCGATGAACACCGCCCGCGCACTCAAGAAAAAGGGGCGGGACATCAAGATCATCTACGGCATGGAGGGCTACCTCCTCGACAAACCCGAGGATCAACGCGCCCATCACATCATCTTCCTCGCGCAGAACAAGACAGGGCTCTATAACCTCTATCGCCTCGTCTCGCTCTCGCACATCCGCTACTTTCGCGGTACGAAGAAACGCGGCCGCCCCTGCATTCCACGCGCCGTGCTGCAGCAGTACCGTGACGGTATGATCGTCGGCTCAGCGTGCGAGGCGGGGGAACTCATTCGCGGCATTGTCGCGGGACGACCCGACGAGGAACTGGAAGAGCTGGCGAAGTTCTACGACTTCCTTGAGATCCAGCCCATCCACAACAACGACTTCTTAAAATTCGATCAGCGTTTCCCCATGCAGACGGACGAGGATCTCAGAGACATCAACCGCAAGGTCGATGCGCTCGCGCGAAAACTGGATAAAATGCTGATTGCGACCTGTGACGTACACTTTCTGAACCCCGAGGATGCCGTCTATCGCGCCATGATCCAAAAGGCGAACGGCTATAACGACGCGGATCGCCAGCCGCCGCTCTACCTGCGCACGACCGACGAAATGCTCGCCGAGTTCGACTACCTCGGCGCAGAGCGTGCCTACGAGTGCGTCGTTACGAACCCGAGGAAGATCGCCGACATGGTCGAGCACTTCCTCCCGATCCCCGACGAACTCTACGCGCCGACCGTGCCGGGCGCGGATCGCGAGATCCAGGAGATGTCCTATGCGCGTGCGCGCAAGCTCTACGGTGAGAACCTGCCGAAGGTCGTCTCCGACCGCCTCGAACTCGAACTGAAACCGATCCTAAAGCACGGCTTTGCCGCACTCTACATCATCGCACAGCGTCTTGTCAAACGCTCGAACGACGACGGCTACCTCGTCGGCTCGCGTGGCTCCGTCGGCTCATCCTTTGTTGCGACCATGATCGGCGTCACCGAGGTCAACCCCCTGCCGCCGCACTACCGCTGCCGTCACTGTCAGTACAACAAATTCATCGAGGACGGCTCCGTCGGGAGCGGCTTTGACCTGCCGTCGATGAACTGCCCCGTCTGCGGAACGCCGCTCACGAAGGACGGGCATAACATCCCGTTCGCCGTCTTTCTCGGCTTCGACGGAGACAAGGTACCCGATATCGACCTCAACTTCTCGGGCGACTATCAGCCGACCGCGCACAAGTACACCGAGGTGCTCTTTGGCAAGATGAACGTCTTTCGTGCGGGTACGATCTCAGGACTGCAGGACAAGAACGCCTACGGCTACGCCATGCACTACTACGAGGATCAGGACGTGGCGAAGGGACGCCCCTACATCGAGCACATGATGCGCGGCTGCATGGGGGTCAAGGCGACCACCGGGCAGCACGCGGGCGGCATCATGGTCGTGCCGCGTGACATGGACGTGCATTACTTCACGCCCATTCAGCGTCCCGCGAACAACATGGAGTCCGATACCCTCACCACCCATTTCGACTATCATTCCATCAGCGAGCGTCTCGTCAAGCTCGACATCCTCGGACACGATGACCCGACCGTCATCAAGATGCTCGAGGAGCTGACCCACCGCGACCCCGAGACCATCCCCTTCGACGATCCCGCCACCATGTCCATCTTCACCTCGACCGAGGCACTCGGCATCAGCCCCGAGGAACTGGGCGCGAACATGGGAACGTATGGGATTCCCGAGTTCCGCACCTCCTTCACGCAGAAGATGATCGACGACTCGCATCCCGACTGCTTCGCCGACCTCGTGCGCATCTCCGGCTTTTCCCACGGCACGAACGTCTGGCTTGGCAACGCGCAGGATCTCATCAAGGCGGGAACAAGCACGCTGAAGGACGCCATCTCCGCACGCGACGACATCATGAACTACCTCATGCAGAACGGCATCGACCCGCTCCTCTCGTTCAAGACCATGGAGAACGTCCGAAAGGGGAAGGGCATCGCCGCCGATGTTGTCGAGACACTCCGTGCAGACGGCATTCCTGAGTGGTACATCGACTCCTGCCAGAAGATCAAGTATCTTTTCCCGCGTGCACACGCCACCGCCTACGTCATGATGGGCTACCGCATCGCCTTCTGCAAAGTACACTATCCGCTCGCATACTACGCCGCATACTTCTCCATTCGTGCGGACGAGTTCGACGCGAACATTATTTCAAAGGGCAAAACAGCGGTCAAGGCGGCAATCGACGCACTCAACGCCGAGGCGCGTGAGCATCGCGGCAAGCTCGACAACAAAAAGCAGGACATCCTGATCGTGTTACAGTTAGCTTGGGAAATGTACCTGCGCGGCTTCTCCTGCGAGCCCGTCGACCTCTATGCCTCCGACGCGGAGAAATTCATCCTCCATGAGAACTCACTTCTCCCGCCCTTCACCGCCCTCCCCGGCATGGGGCAGAAGGCGGCACAGGCAATCGTCGAGGCGCGGCAGTACGGGCCGTTCATCTCCATCGAGGATCTCGCCACCCGCGCCCACATCCCCACCCCCGCCGTCGAACTCCTGCGTGAGCACGGCTGCTTGGACGGGATGATGGAGAGCAACCAGGTGGAACTGTTTGCATAGAATCAAAATAAACAGAGTAGTATACGAAATCCTTGTGATTTCATATACTACTCTGTTTTTGCATGGAAAGACATCTTTTACGATGCTTTTTGTATATTTGTTTTGCGTTCATATTGCACAGCCGCAGCAAAGTCCGTAGCTGTCAGAGGTATTGTCACACCTTTTTCCCAGAGTTCCCCCTCCGAGCAGTCGAGTTCGTCCGTCCAAGCGATGCCATAGCCACCGGGTTCAATCGTGACCGACTGAAAAAGCGCAGGATCGCGCAGTGTCTCAAACTCGGGACATTCGTCCATAAGTGCCGCCACGTCGAATATTTTGCTCACATCATTTTCAAAGAAAATGAGAAGACGTAGATTCTCAAGAGGAATGACCTTTGTGACTTTGATCGACAGCATGGGCATCACCTCCGTTACATATATTTTATCAGACCGAATAAGGTATGACAATCAAAGATTATTTATCTGCGTGTTTTTCTTGCGCTCCCCTGCAAAAATTCGTAAAATAGAGAAAAGAGGTGAGCGTATGAGTGGGTATCGGATCAAGCCGTGGGAAGAGCTGACCATCAGTGACGACTATATGTTCAAGCTCATCATGAGCCGCAAGCGGATCTGCAAGCAGATGCTTGAGCGGATTCTTCACATTGAGATCGAGGACATTGACTATCTTGAGACGGAGAAGACAGTCACGGCGCGTTATCACAGCAAGGGCATTCGTCTGGATGTCTATGTGAAGGACGATCAGGGCACTGTCTACAACATCGAGATGCAGGTGCGAAAGCCCGAGGGAGACGGACTGAGCAAGCGGACGCGTTACTATCAGTCCATGATGGATGCTGATCTTCTCGCGGCAGGTGCGGACTATGATACGCTGAATCCGACGATCATCATCTTTATCTGCCCGTTTGATCCCTTTGGCGTGGGGCGATATCTCTACACCTTTGAGAATCGCTGTGTCGAGGATGCAGCTTTGCGGCTGAACGATGGGGCTCGAAAGATTTTTCTCAACACAAAGGGGCGACTTGGCGAGATCGACAACTCCATTCGTGCGTTTTTGCAGTACGTCGACGGCGTAATGTCGACAGATCGCTTCGTGCAGGAGATTGACGAGGAGATTCAGAAGGTGAAGATGATAGAAGGAGAGGCGGTGAGCTACATGACGTATGAGATGAAGATGAAGGAAGAGCGAAAAGAGGGGATGAGGGAAGTTTTACAAATACTTCCTTTGCTCGGAATGAATCTTTCTCTTGAGGAAATTGCAAAGCGAACGGGGTGTACGATTGAGTATCTGCACCAGTTAAAAGCCGCTATTCCTAATATCGGTGAAGGGGTTACTTAAGGAATCGCTGATAAAATGAAGTCCGTCAGATTGGCGTAAATTTTTTCGTCCGAACAAGGAGGCAAACCGGACGCATAGTCAAAGCTATGTGGAGGATTTGCCGACACAGTGCGGGCAAAAAAGATGCGTCAAGATGATGGTGCTGAATTTATCAGTGCTTCCTATAGTACGTCGACGGCGGCGTATACGAAGAATCCATATCCCATTAAAATATTGCTTTATATAGTTAAGTCCTCTCCTCATTTCGTCGATATATTTTTCAGGACGGGCTATCTATGCTCTTTTATCCAATTATTTCAAAGTAAATTATGGAAATTATAGATAAGTCAGGGAGGCAGTCTTTATGGCGATGGTGGTCAAGAACAATATGTCGGCGGTCAACACGCTCAACACGCTCAACAAGAATGAGAGTGCACTCTCGAAGAGCCTGCAGAAGGTCTCTTCGGGCATGAAGATCAACAGTGCCGGCGACGATGCCTCGGGGATGGCAATCTCGGAGCGGATGCGCGTGCAGGTGCGTGCACTCGATCAGGACGACAACAACACGAAGAACGGCTCTGCTTTGCTGCGGACGGCAGAAGGGGCTGTGCAGTCGACGATTGAGATCCTCAAGACACTGAAGGAAAAGGCGATCAACGCTGCGAACGATACGAATACAGACGAGGATCGTGCTGTCATCCAGAAGGAAGTCGACCATCTCATCGACCAGATTGACGAGAACGCGCTGACGACGTACAATGGGAAGTATCTCATCGATGGGTCGAAGAATGGGGTAGTAAAGGGACCATCCGGACAAGGAACGTATACGAGCTTTACAAATATGAGCCTTCATCCTGCAACCGATCCGACAGACCCTTTGATCGAATTGAGACGGCGCGATGGGACTAATGTTGGGATACATTCCACTGATACCGTCACTGCATCATGGACACGGAATGGTATCACCTATACAGGCACGTTGTCTCCAATTGGTAACAACAACTTAGTCGCAGCGATGGGGATTGTTACCAATACGGATGCAGGGTATTTCAGCAGAACTGCGAAAGTTGGAGTTGACGAATATGGACAAAATGTGTATACACCGGACAATCAACCAGGAATTACCATCCGTTCACATGATCCGGGGGTGAATGGGCAAATTGCCGGCATCACCTTTGCTGTCACTGACAGTAGTGGAAAGATGCGCAATGAAGTCAATGCGGTTCTTGATGCCTTTAAGGAAACTGTACGCGCGCAGAATCCTTCTCCGGATAATTCACTGGTCCTCCAGACGGGGGTCAAGGCAAATCAGGCGGTTAAAGTTGGCTTTACGGATATGCGCTCGGTAGCTCTTGGGCTGCAGTCACAAACGGGACGAGGTTGGGATCACAACACCGCCACACTTGGAGCAGGCGTTTCTGTTGTTGGCGGCGGCCCCAAAATCCAGGTGACGACTAAAGAAGCTGCAAATGCAGCAATCAATGTTTTTGAGAATGCGCTCATCAAGGCGACCGATCAGATGGTTGCCATCGGTGCGGCGCAGAACCGCCTCGGCTATACGAGCAGCAACCTTGTCACAGCATCCGAGAACGTGCAGGATTCCGAGTCTGTGATTCGCGACTCCGACATGGCGAAGGAAATGACGGCATACACGAAGAACAACGTGCTCACGCAGTCGGCACAGGCGATGCTTGCACAGGCAAATCAGAACTCAAGCGCAGTGCTGAGCTTGCTGCAGTAAATAGAAACGGGAAAACCCCTCCAATCGTCCTAGGATGATTGGAGGGGTTTATTGTCTTTGCGCTGTGTTTATGCTATTATCAAATGACGTGTGCTATTCGATATACTATATAAGGGACAATGGGTTGATTGGGAGATCGAGACATGAAGAACAATCGGACACGAAAACTATCGCAGCGGGTACGCTATGCCCTCATCGCAGGCATGGCGGGTGCTTTTTTGATTCCACAGGTCGGATATGCTGCGCCGACGGGCGAGCATGACTATACGACGGGGGTCAAGGTCGACCGCATTACGGCGAACACGACGAAGATTACATCCACAGTGACGAACAATGTTATCAACTGGCGCGACTACTCCGTCAATCAGGGCGAAATTGTTCAATATGATGGTGGTGTGACGACAGGAGCGGCGGCACATAACTATCTGAACATCGTCACGGGTGCGAACACCTCGAACATCAACGGCAAGATTAAGGGCGGCAACCACGTCTATATCGTCAACCCGAACGGCGTCATCTTCGGCAAGGGGGCAGAGGTCAACGTCGGGAATCTCCATGTCTCCACGCAGGCGATCTCCACGGTAAACATCGCTGCGGACATGGCGAACAAGGTATCGCCGCTCGATACGTCTGTAGGTCTCTCCGATGTCGTCAATATGGGCAAGGATATCACGGCGAATACCGTCGAGGTACACGGCAAGAACATCCGTTTTCTCAATGCGGCAAACGTGCACACGACGGCAAGCCCTGTTGTACTTCACACCGATACGGCAAACGGCGGCTATGCCCACATCGGCTACAAGAAAGCAGACGGACAGCCCGCTCTGACAGGTTATAAAATCAATGACAATAATGCGACGGCGGACAACTACTATCAGCTCGTCGCTGATAAAACAGAGTTCCAAAATATCAATAGTGATCGCACAAAGAATTATATGCTCGAGAACGATATAGACTTCTCGGGCACTGCTTTGACGCCGATTGGAGACGATACAAAAAAGTTTACGGGAAAACTTGACGGAAATTTCTTCCAGGTGAAGAAGTTTAATGTTTCGGGTGTAAGTCGTGCGGGGCTTTTTGGAGCGACAAGTGGAGCACGCCTTGAAAATTTTGGCGTTGTCGGTGCTCATATTATGGGGATGACCGGATCATCTGATTATGCGGGCGGGATTGCCGCGTATACTACGGGCGGCACACAGATTCGCAATGTATATGTGAAAGATACAGTCGTAGATGGAAAGACAGCCAAGCATGGCGGTATTGTTGGCGTAACAGACAACACCACACTTGATGGTGTTTACAGTAAAGCAACGATTGGCGATGGCGGCGGTATTATTGGTACGTCGGCGACCGGGACAAATATCTACAACACCTATAGTGATGCGAGCTTCTTATCACGTATTCCGACTACTCAACGCATGTTTTTTATCTATATGATTGACCCTGATAATGGGACATATGTAGAGAATTCTTTTGCAATGGGACAGTTTTCGTATAACGAGGGAAACCTCACGGGAAATGTTTCAAAGAATACATTTAAAATTAATAAATCATCAGGACAAGCTACGCTCGTAGGCTCGGGGACAGGCGGCGGCTCCATGACATCTGTTGCCTCGTATTCAGGTTGGGGCAATGCCATCAATAACACAGGTGCGCCCGGCGCGAAGTGGCGCATCTACGAGGGGCGGACGATGCCGCTCCTGACCGCATTTATGAGCGGGACGGCGACGGCGACGTACAACTATCGTTATTTCAAGTCAGACGGTACTCTGAAAGACGATACGGGCAATACGGTTCAGAGCAATGACGGCAAGGATATCACGGCGGCGTACAACAGCTACTATATGAAGGTCGTGGATAGGAACTCGCCCGATGTTGTCGGCGACAAGGGGAATGTTACGTTTGGCGCGGGGGCGGATACGAGCGGTGTTCTCGCGTATGTTAAGCCAGCGCCCAATATAACTACAACGCTGAACGATTTTGACAAGAAGAACGGTGTGCGCGATGTAGGGACGAAGGCAATGCTCTGGTCGGATCAGGACGGCCCGAACCTGCGCGGGGTCAATGTTACGATCACGCCGCGCGATGTCCGTCTTGACAGCGGCAATATTAATCCGAAACGCATGTATAACGGCAAGAGCGACGTGACCAAGGCGTTCCGTGATGCACTCACGAGCGGAAGTGTCACCTCCTCGGGATTTACTGCGGAGGACATTGCTGCGGGAACCGTTCAGCTTGATTTTAACGTATCGGGGAAAACCTTCAAGGCACGCATGGTTGACTCCAACGGGAATAATACCAGAAATGTCGGCACGCACGATGTTAAATTCTCGGGGGAGATTGGATTCACCGGCTCAGATGCGGGGAACTATACGTTTGACGGCAGCTCCCTCAGCAACCTGACGGGAAAGGCGACCATTACCAAGGCACCGCTCTATCTCACGATCCAAAAGAAGAAGGCAGACAACAAGATCTATGACGGCACATCCGTCGTGCAAGACAGCGCGATGTTCCAGACCAGCGGCTCTGAGAATATCAAACTGGATAAAACGAAGACAGGTCTGACTCTCGCACAGATCAACGCAGGTACGCCGACGATGCCCGACGGTGCAATCATGACGGGCGACGATGATAACACGGGGGATGACGTTGCACTCACGAATGTAGGTGGTCCGAAGTATACGGACGAAGCGGGTGTGGAGCAGCTCCATGCGGGTCCCCACAAGCTCCAGTATACGAATGTTGGGCTTACGGGCAATGACGCGGGCAACTATGAGCTCTACTATACCCCTGCGAGTGGGACAAAGACAGCGGTCGAGGGCGGCAATGTCTACCTCGATGGCAAGATTATCCCGCGCCAGATCCTCAGGGACGACTTCAACGTCTATGATAAGACAACCCATGCAAAGGTCGATGCGAAAAAGGTCTACGACGGCAACGACGAGTACACGCCGTCCTCGCATGTCTATCTCTCCTCGAATGCCGTGACTGGCGGCACGACGGGGCTGGTTGAACGCGACCGCAACCATATCACATTTGCGCTCACCGACACGGGGCATTTCACGCAGGTGGACGGAACGACGCGCACGAAGAATGTCAGCAATGCGGCGAAGGTCGCCTATACGGTCACGGGGCAGACGGATGATGATAATCTCTACAAGCTCTCTGACTACTATGTACTTGATACGGATAACGTGACCGAGAAAGCGCTGAGCGATACGTTCAACGCGACGGGCGCGGGCAAGATCACACCGAAGGCACTGACGGCGACAGTCGTCAACAACCATATTACAAAGACTTACGACGCGAAACAGAACCAGACGGACGTCAACCGCAACGACATCACGGGCGACGCTCTTGTGACGCTCACGGGCTTTATCGGCTCTGAGTCGCGTACGAACAAGTCGGAGGCGATGTATGCCACGCCGAATGTTGCGTGGAACTCGGTCACGAATTCCCCGACCTCGCAGGCGGTGACCTACACGGCGAAATTTGACCGCGGCACAGGTGTCGAGGCGGACAACTATACCCTCGACGCGACGGGGACGACGGTTCTCGCCTCGCAGGCAGTTGCAGGCAGCTATACGGGAACGATCAAGCAGCGCCCTCTGGGGCTGACATTTGAGAATGTGACGAAGATCTATGACGGCACGACGACCAATGCGACCAAGACGGTGACGGAGCTCAACGATGGGCTTTCGGGTGCGGTTACGGGGGCAGATGGGACAACGGTTGCCAGCCTCTCCGGACTGTCGAACGTCACGAGCCAATATGCAGATCGGCATGCAGGCACGAATAAGCGCGTCGAGTACAATGGTCTCTCAGATGTACTCGGCTCGAATCACAACTACAAAATCGCAGACAAGCAGTATGGAACGGGTACGATCACGCGCCGCCTGATCGAGAACTCGGGTTTTCAGGTACGCAAAAAGGACGGCACGATTGCGAATGCGACGAAGGTCTATGACGGAACGGACAAGTTTACGCTCGAAGACGGCACCTATCTCGTTGCAAAGACAGCGACATCTGCCACTACCCCGAACACGGGTGTTGTCGATGTGGACAAGGACAACATCTACTTTACGATGACGGGGAACGAGGGGCATTTCCTCAAAGGTTCGTCGGGCACGACGCGCACCTCCCACGTCTCTGAGGCGGAGCGCGTCGGCTATAGCATTGCTGCCGGCACGAAGGATGGGGGGGACAGCCCGCTCTCGAACTACTACTTTGGCGAGGCATATACGCCTGAGGCTCAGAGGCGTAATCTCGAGGATGTCAAGGG
Source organism: Centipeda sp. (in: firmicutes) (assembly GCF_057271695.1). Classification (NCBI taxonomy): domain Bacteria; kingdom Bacillati; phylum Bacillota; class Negativicutes; order Selenomonadales; family Selenomonadaceae; genus Centipeda; species Centipeda sp. (in: firmicutes). Next base: position 22,877 of record NZ_DBHIVL010000013.1, on the reverse strand, counting down.
CACAGATCCGCGCGACGCGGTGACGGCAGCGGGGCATATTACCCCTGCCTCGATTCGGGCGACTACGCACGCCGTCGAGAAGGTCTATGACGGTATGGCGGAGCATACAGACGGCAGCCGCAATATCCAACGCGGGCGCGATATCGTCAGTCTCGCGACGATGATCACGGATGAGACGGACGGACAGCCGACGAACACCTCGACGGCGCACTATGCGGATAAGAATGTCTCGCGTGACGGCAGCGGCAATATCATCAACAAGGATGTCACCTATACAGCACAGCTCACAGGGCAGTATGCGGACGACTATAAGATTGTCGACGCAGGAAATACGGTCATCAGTACGGTCTCGGGCACTGGCGCAAATAAGACGCTCACGGCGAATCTCGGCACGGTGACAAACGCGGGCAAGATTACGCCGCGCAAGCTGAACATCACGATGAAAGACGTGGAGAAGACCTATGACGGCACGGCGGGAAATACCTCCGCGACGGTCACGGGGTTTACGGATGATCCCGCAAGCTCTGTGCTCGCGGCTGTCCTCGGTGTGGACAATGTCACGGCATCGCGTCTCACGACGCGGTATCAGGGAATGATGACCGCCTCGCCCGCCACGGCAACGAGCACCTATGGGCGTGGCACAACCTCCTTTACGGCAAATGCGAATGCGAGCAACGGGACGGCACATGATGTCCAATATACGAATATGCGCACGGCATTCAACAACGAGTTTGGTGCGAATGCGGGCAACTATACCGTCGACGAGACGGTATACGGCAAGGGCACGATCAACCGCCGCGACATCTCTGGGAACAATTTCCAAGTGCGGGATGCCAACGGCAATATTGCAAACGCGACGAAGGTCTATGACGGCACGACGAACTACACGCTGAAAGATGGATGGCATCTCACGCCCGCAGTGGGGCCGGGGACGGGTGTGATTCCTGCGGACTACAGCAAGGTGGTATTCCACCTCAACGGGGATGCACAGTTTGCGGATAACTCCGACAATCCGACGGCGAACGTCGCGAGTGCGACAAAGGTGCTCTACAATGTAAAAGCGGAGGGCGATGCCGAGAAGATCAAAAATTATACGCTGAACGGAGTGAACCTTGAGAGCGGTGCGGGTAAGGTCTCGGGCGGCGGATCGATCTCGCGCCGCGTGCTCGAACTGGGGCTTGTGCAGAATGAGAAGATTGACAAAGTCTATGATGGTAAGAGTCGCGTAGAGAGCAAGTGGGAGGTGTTTCAGCAGACACCGGGCGCAGCGGGCAACGTCAAGTATGTAGATGGGACGACGGATAAGGGCAAACTTGTCACGGGAGACGGGACGAGTTTCAATATCACATCGAACTATCGCAACGATGCAAATACGGCGGCGGACAAGAATGTGCGCCGTGACGGCTCGAACAACCCCATCGACAAGGACATTCTCTATAACATCTCCATCAACGGCAACGCGACGAACTACTCCTTTAAGAAGGGGGGCACGGTCACAAACGCAGAGTCAGGACTCGAACTTTCGGCGACGGGCAAGATCACGCCGAAGGATCTTTCGGGTGCGCTCAAAAAGGTGACGAAGGTCTATGACGGCACGAAGAATGTCGATCCGTCAAAGGTTGGCTTCAAGACGGGGGCGGACAGTGTCCTTTCAGGCGATACCGTCGAACTCGCCACGCATACGGAATCGTTCCAGAGTGAGAACGTCAACGGTGACGGCACAACGGAGACGATTGGCGGCACGGCGCAGAAGAACTGGGTCAACTACTCGAATCTGACGCTCGGTGGCACGGATGCGGGAAACTATAATCTCAGTTCCACCGCACGCGGCCTCGGCGAGATCACGCCGCTTGCGCTGAACCCGTCGAATATCACCTTTAACATCGGGCAGGCGACGAAGGAGTATGACGGGCTGCGCACGGTCAAAAAGGATGGCTCTGGCGCACTGACGGATGTCAAGAACTATATCACGAGTGCGACGACGACGGTCAACAGTACGACGGTGAATGTCCTGCCGTCACTCAAGGTTGACAAGGCCGAGTATGATACAAAGGACGTGGAAGGCGGACGATCGGCGAATCGCGTCACCTATACACTCAAATATGAGGGCGCGGATGGGAACTTTACGGTGAACGGCGGCTCGTTTACGAAGCAGGGCGACGGTAGCATCACGAAGAAGGATGTCACGGCGACGGTCAAGAGTCCCGTATCGAAGGTCTATGACGCAACCAAAACGGTTGTGGGTGTGGCAAAGAACGCCGCGAACACGGTTGTAGCAAATGCCAATGACCTGATCGGGATGACGGGCTTCACGGGCAACGACGGCGCGACCTACACGGCGACGGCGCAGTATGCGGATAAGAACGCGGGCACGGGCAAGCAGGTCGATTATACGCTTACGCTGAACGGCGCGGCTGCGGATAACTACAATCTGAAATACAATGGCGCGAACAATGCGGGTTCGTTCTCGACGAATGACAATACGATTACGAAGCGCACGGTGGATGTGACCTTTGCGCCTGTGTCCAAAAGCTATGACGGTACACCGGCGAATACGTCGATCACACCGTCTGTTTCGGCTGCCGATGCGTCGGTGCTATCACAGGATAATGCTGCCCGTGTCAGCGGCACGAGCCTCACGGGGCTGACGGGCATCACCAGTCAGTACGGCACGGGCACGACCGACGGAACGTTCACCCCCGACGCGAATGCGGGCACGAATAAGTCGGTCCAGTATGCGGGTCTCGGTACGGCGATGGGGACGGCGTTCGGTGCGAACAACTATGAGTTTGCCACGAACGGCTACGGTACAGGTACCATCAACAAGGCGAATATCAATGCGAGTGATGTGACCTTTGCCGCGTCCAATGCAGCGAAGGTCTATGACGGCACGAAGACGGTGAAGTATAACGGTTCGAGTGCGTCCGATGATGTGAAGAACTATATCACGACGGCGAGTGTTGTACTGAACGGGAATACGGTCGACCTGCGCAACGACCTTGTCATGGATACGACGGGGACGCGGTACAGCAGTGCGAACGCGACAAATAGCACGCCGGCGACGGTCACGTATAAATTCTACCTGAACAACAGCAACATCAATATTTCGGGGGACAATAACTTTACCAAGACGGCACAGGGGACGATTGACCGCCGTGTGCTGACGCTTGACCTTGCCCAGAAAACGGGCATCGACAAGATCTACGATGCGAATGCAAATCTCGTGGATACGAATGCGCGGCACTACGACAAGTTTGTTGACGACGATGCCAAGGGCAATGTGACCTATGCGGCAGGTGCGACAAACGATAATAAGCTCGTCCGTACGTCGAACGGTGCAGAGGTCGATGACGGCGCGGCGATGACGATTCGCACGAACTATGTCAACAATCTCACAAGCCGTACAGCGGATAAGAATGTCGCCCGCGACGGCAGTGGCAATGTGACGACGAAGAATATCTCCTATCGCGTCAGCATTGACGGTGCGGCAGGGAGCAATTATCAGCTCTCGTATAACGGCACGACGGCCAAGGCCGAGGACGGGCTCAACCTTTCGGCGACGGGTACGATTACACCGCGCACGATGACGCTCGGCTTTGCGGATGTGGACAAGCCCTATGACACGACGGCGGTCAACAATACGAAGACGATCAACTCCGTGATGGCGGGCAATTCCGACGGGCGGGGGGCTGCGACACTTGCGGCAGACAACATTACGAGTGCGACCTTTGGCTCTGCAACGGGGAGTGTGAACAGTCTCTACGGTGCGGGCGATACGGATGCGACGTTCCACAGTGATCCAAACGTTGTTACGGACGCGAATGGCAATGTGATCGAGCGCGGCAAGGACGTGCAGTATGCGAATGTCGGCAGCGTGCTCTCCGGCGCAACCGCGAACAACTATACGGTTGCGGATACGGCATATGGCAAGGGCACGATCCGCAAGCGCTCGGTCACGGCAAATGATTTCCAGTTCGACATCAGTAACGCCACGAAGATGTACGACGGCACGAAGGATGTCGAGTATGTGGAGAACGGGCAGACCTATAAGGATCTGGCGCATGTCAAGAAGCGTTTCCAGAACAGCAAGCTCGATCTCGGCGGCGGCAACCTCGTGGATATCAACCTCGAGGATATTGATCTTACGGGCGCGGCGTACAATGACGAGCGCGTTGCACATGCAAACGGCGTGAACTATGATGTGACGATCAATACGAAGAATTTCGAGTTCACGGGTAGCCGCAACCGTACGATCAACCATACGCACGACACGATCACGAAGCGCGATCTCGCGACGAAGCTGCCGCCGCATCTCATCAAGGAGTATGATGGCGAGGACACGTTTACCGAGACAAATGAGATATTTGCCAATGCAATGGCACGCGCAAATCTGACGGGTGTTGTCGACCGTGACAAGAACAATATCCAGCTGAAGGTTAAGGGGACGTACAGCAGTCCTGATGCCTCGGTGGAGACCCGCGTGGATGCGGAGGCGCGTCCACCTGCGACAGCAGGACGAAACGTCGCCTACGAGCTGACGCTCTCGGGTGATGCCGATACACTCTCGAACTACAAGATCGGCACGGTAGAGACCCTTGACAGCAATGGCGAGATGAAGGGCAACGGCTCCGGCAAGGCGGATATCTATAAGAAAACGCTGACGGTCAGTGCAGATCCGATTGATAAGGTCTACGACGGCACACGGACGGTTGTTCGCCCCAATGGATCGACGACGGTACCGCATCCGGCGGCGAATAAGCTGAAACTCAATGGATTTGCGAAGTCGGCAGATTACTTTGACTTCGACCAGACGGCGGCGGATAAGATTGACGGGCTTTACTCCGATCCGAACGTCAGCCGTGCGGCGGACGGCGCTATCCTCGACAAGGATATCGCGTACAGCGGTGTGAAGGCGGCGTTTAAGAACTACGCCGACAACCATGCGGGCAGTGCGGCGAGAAACTATCGCGTGGACAGTGAAATGGTGTCGGGCAAGGGCAAGATCACGCCGCGTACGATCACGCCGAATGATATTGCAAACGGTCTGACGCTCGCAGATGCCACAAAGGTCTATGACGGCACGACGAAGGTCAAGTACAATCGGCAGAATACGCCGGACGCACTCAAGAGCTATCTCACGAGCGCGACGGTGAACATCAACGGTACGCCGATTGACATCAAGAAAGAGCTCACGATCCGCGCTGACGAGGCATCGACCCACTACGATACCGCAAATGTGGCGGGCGGCGCACAGCCGCGTGTGACGTATACGCTCAACTATACGGGGCACAACTTCGACATCACGGGTCCGATCACAAAGCAGGCGAACGGCACAATCACGAAGCGGCAGGTCACGGCGTATGCACCGGGGCAGCTGACGAAGGAGTATGACGGAACGAAGTATGTCCATAACGGTGACCCGACGATCAAGACCTACTATCGCGGAAGACAGGTTACGTCGGGAGCGGATATCGTGCAGCTGGAGGAAGAGAACGGCGATCGCGGGCTTCTCACGAATGACGGCGTGCAGAATATCTCGACGGCGATGTTCCGCGATAAAAACGTGGGCACGCGCAAGGTTGTTGACTACAATATCGCCGTCGATGGTGCCCATGCAGGAAACTATGAACTCGTCGACCAGCGCGGAAATGTGATCTCTCAGACCTCGACGAACAACAATACGATCACGCCGCGTCACCTCGATATCACGTTCGGTGATGTGTCGCGTGCGTATGATGGGACAAGCACGAACACGGATGTGACTGCGCTCGTGAAGGATTCGGATGCGCGCGCGACGTTGCGCCGCGATGGTGTGAATCCCAGCGGCGAACAGCTGATCTTGCGTGATGCGGCAAATAACGACATTACCTTGCCGAGCGACTACGGTTACGGCAGAACCGACAGTGCCTTTACGAAAAACGCCGACGCAAATCAGACCGGCGAGCCGCCGAAGGATGTGCAGTACCGCAAGCTGGGTGACGTGCTGCGTACGCTGCTCGGCAATGATGCGGGCAACTATGACTTCGATGAAACGGGCTATGGCAAGGGCCGGATTACGAAGGCAAGCGTGCGCGAGAGCGATTTCCGCATGAAGTTCAAGGATGCGGTAAAGGAGTACGACGGCACGGATGCCGTAAACGATGCACGGTCGCGTCTCAATCAAACGGATAGCCGTATGCGTCTGCCCCGCGCGGAGGGATGGAAGCCCTTCGCCCTGCAGGACAAGGATATCGCGGACATTAAGGGGACGTATCAGCCGACGGGTGGAAAACGCAGCAAGGATGCGAGCGAGAACGGCCGCGGTGTGCAGTACGAGGTGCAGCTGAGCAAGCAGAACTTCGATTTTGAGAACGGTTGGAATGGGAAAATCCGTGGCGATGGCGCGGGCAAGATCAACCGCCGAGCGATCACGGCGGAGACACTGCCGTACCTGACGAAGGAGTATGACGGCACGCGCGGCGTTGTGAATGCGGCGCGGGATGCCGACGGCAATCTCATCACGCGGAGCGGCGACGGGCTCATGCGGTTTCGTCATGCCAATGATGCGGCGAAGCGTGCCCTCATCACGGGTGATGATGTGTCGAATGCAACTACGGCAACGTATGACACAGAGAATGTTGCGTGGAAGGACGGTCTCTGGAACCAAGGGAACGGCACGGCTGCTGATGTCGGTGTTACCTATGCACTTGGCCTCTCGGGGGCGGATGCCGCGAACTATAAGATCGTGGACAGCAAGGGCGATGAGGTGACAAATACCAAGGGGTTGGGCAAGATCACGCCGAAGGACATTCATCTGAAAGCCGATCCGCAGACACGTTGGATCAACGAGGGACTGCCCAAGAGCTATACGGGCAAACCGGTGGGCAGCAATCTGGGACATAATGATATCCCCGAGCTCCTTCCGAATGAGGTTCTGCCCGGCTCAATCGACTATTCTTCGCCGAATGCGCGCCTGCGCTGGGGCGACTACATGATCCGTGGGGACTATCACGCCCTGAACGGCACGGACGGCGATGCCGTCTCGCGCAACTATCGCTTTGTCCAAGACCCCGCGAACGCCACCGCGCTCCACATTGGCCCCTATATCCCGGACTATGAGTACTACAAGGCACTCACCCAGACGAGCAAGATGATCCCCGACGAGTATGCCTATGAGAATGCCTCGCTTGATCGCCGCAGACACTTCGGCCGCGATGCCGAGGCAGAAATCGCCTATATGCCGCCCTCCATCAATATGGTCAAGGACGGCGTCGACATCAGCAAAACGGACATCCGTATCGCGGATGAGACTGTGTTCTCCCTCGTGAACGAGGTGTTCGGTGCGTGATGAAAAACTGAGTATATAAGAATGACAGCGCCCCATCGACACCTCGAGAGAGTGTCGATGGGGCGCTGTTGCACAAATGTTCTTGTAAAATTATAAAATGTGTTATATAATATAAATACAAAAGGTGAGCCGACACCTAAAAACTCCACAGTAAAACTCGGACGTAAGGGATGAGAAGTCGGAGAGCGACGGTAAAACTCTACATAAAACCTAGACATAAGGGCTAGGAAGCCGGGGAGCGGCGGTAAAATCGGTGTGATTGGGGTCATCCTTGGAGATGACCCCAATCTTTATGTGTATATGGTGGTTTTGTAAATGAAGAAATACAGCTGTGATGAAGCAATACAAATCTTGCATAGATCTGCGATTGCTTATCGGGAAAAACTTGCGGGGCGTGTTTTTATTGTTGTCTACAGAGATGAATCTGTAGAAGGTGGTACAGCATACAAACGCATTGTATTTTTGACGAGCAACTTTCAACATCTTACAGGTGTTCGATATACAGATAAAGCAGATGCAAAGGTGTTTTTTCAAATGTGCTGCAATAATAGACTGTCTCCCTCAAAATTACGGTTTAGCAAAGATGGTGTAACTCATTTGAAACTGGCGGTTCTTCCTTACCTAGCAGATGTTATGTATAACAGATTTTGGATTGGCACATCAATCAATAACGACATATACATCAATGCGGATTATTTTGTTGGAGATACAAAAAATCACTTGAGTTTGGGAATCCGCCATGCGAACAGGAAAGATGTTCCCGTGTCGTTAAAGAATCAATCTGTGCGGCATAATGTTGATAAAATAAGAGCGGTTTATGCCGTGTATTCTAGGGAATCGCTGATAAAATGAAGTCCGTCAGATTGGCGTAGATTTTTTCGTCCGAACAAGGAGGCAAACCGGACGCATAGCCAAAGCTATGTGGAGGATCGAGGGCACAGTGCGGGCAAAAAAGATGCGTCAAGATGGCGGTGCTGAATTTATCAGTGCTTCCCTAGGTCTGTGAGCAGAGAGAATTTATGATATTTTGAGGCTCTGGCGCGGGCTGAAGCCGGCGTCCTTGAGTGTGGAGTCGAGGTATTCAAGTGTTGTTGGTGTAATGAGGATGAGGGTGAGGCGGAGTTTTGCCATGTGTGCGGCGTTGATGCCGAGACTCTCGAGCCGCTCGGTATAGTCCGGATCGTCGGTGCCGATGACGGTGGCGATTCCCGCAACCTGTAGGCTCTTGGCACTGCCCGGCCCTTTGTACTCACCGCAGATGGCAAGTGCTGCGTGTTTGTTTTCCTTGAGCGCACGGAATTTCAGTCCGCCCTCGGAGAAGATGATAAATTTGCCCGCACGATATTTGTAGGTGAGCGGGGTGCAGCGGACGAAGTCCCCATCCGCTGTGGCGAGGGCGCAGGTGCTGCGTTCTTTGATGAATGTTTCGATTGCCGCATGAAGGTCATCTTTGGGCATTTTGACAGCGTTCCTGTCTTTCTCTGTCCAGAATGCGGCAGCTTCTTCGTAGTTCATATTTGTTCGTCTCCTGTGCAGGGGTCATTTATTTTCTGTCAGCGTCTGCAGCAGTGCGCGGCAGCCGGAGTCGACATCGCGGTAGGTGACATCGAAGTTGCCGGTGTACCACGGGTCTGCAACGTCGCGTTCCTCGCCGATGTAGGAGAGAAGGCGGCGGACTTTGCCGTCGGGATCGCCGCCCGTGAGTCGGTCGAGGTCACACATATTCTCGGTGTCCATGCCGATGATGATGTCGAATGCACCGTAATCGGCGGCGGTCATGAGTGTTGCACGCCGCTTGCTGAATGGGATGTTATGCGCGTGCAGGATTTCGCGTGTGCCACGATGGGTGTCGCTGCCGATCTCGTCGCGGTGGAGTGCCTTGGACTCCACAAGGATGTTGTCGGAAAGCCCTGCCTCACGCACGAGGTGTTTCATGACGAACTCCGCCATGGGCGAGCGGCAGATGTTGCCGTGGCAGACGAATAGTATTTTCTTCATTTCAAATGCTCCTGTCTGTATGCTGTTCCTTTCGAAAGTCTACCGCAAATGTGCGTGGATTGCAACTCCTGCGCGTTCTCTTCTCTTGTCTTTTCGCATTGAAAATGCTAGAATGTAGACGAAATAGTGTCAGTGTTATAGGGGTTGAGATACGATCGTGCGTGATGGGATGAATCATATGAAAAAAAGCATTGTTCTGCGTGCGGGTCTTGCTGCGTGCATTTGTGCGGGTTTTGCGTGCACAGGGACGGAGGGGGATGCTGCGCCCTCTCTTGCACTTCCGGGGGCGGATATTGCGGGGGAGCAGCCGCGCTCCGAGATCGGGGTGGAGAATCAGACCCCGCGCTATCAGCAGGCGGGAGACGATGCAGCGTTTACGATTGAGAACTTTATTCTGGAGGCTCCCGACCTTGTGCTGGATAAGGCGGAGCTGACGCGCATTCTCGAGGAGGGAATGGGCGAGCATCGGACGATGACGCAGCTGCGCAGCACGGTGGATGCGCTGACTTCGTACTGCCGCACGCACGGCTATCCTGCTGCTGCGGTGTATCTGCCGCCGCAGGAGAGTGCGGACGGTGTTGTTGTGCTGCGTGTGCTGCCGGGTCGCTATGGGGAGATTGCGATCGAGAATAACAGCCGTCTGAAGACGCCGGTTGCGCGTCGGATTATTGCGGGGCTGAAGGCGGGCGATGTCATCACGACATCTCGTCTGGAGACGGCGCTCTACTCGGTGTCGGATGTGACGGGGGCGCGTGCGGTTGGTGTACTGAGCCCCGGTCGGGAGTTCGGCACGAGTAAGCTGACGGTGCGCATTGAGGACGCGAAGGCATCGAATACGGTGTTCTATGTGGAGAACTACGGCAGCCCGTCGACGGGACGTTATCGCTACGGGCTGCAGGAGACGCTCTATGATTCCTCGGGCGCGGGGGATAAGGTAAGTCTCGGTACGCTCATCTCGAACGGGAGTCTGCGTAATTTCTATGCGAATTATGAGATGGTGGTCGGGTGTGGCGGTACGACGCTTGGGCTTGGCATTTCGCGCATGAACTATAAGATCGGACAGGCGCTTTCGCCGCTTGGCGCGGAGGGGAACTCGCTGACGCTGACGCTCTTTGGGCAGACGCCGCTCTATCATTTGACGGAGCGCAGTCTTCTTTTCCGCTATGGTTATAACTATCGCGATTTGAACGATGATATCACGGTCTTTGATCTGCAGGGGAAGAAGCATACGCACAGCATTTATGCGGGGCTGGTCGGTATGCACCGCGTGCAGGGGCTGACGCTGAATTACAATGCGAATCTGACGGTCGGCAGGCTCGGCTTTGATTCGGAATACAGTCGTGTTCTAGGGGAACTCAACCGCACGACGGAGGGGACGTATGCAAAGATCGAGGCAGAGGCGACTGCGGTGCAGAAACTCGGTCACGCGACAGATTTTCTCGTGAAGGTGGCGGGGCAGAAGGCGAGCCGCAATCTCGACAGCTCGGAGGAGTTCTACCTCGGCGGCCCGAATGGGGTGCGTGCCTATGCACAGGGTGAGGGCACGGGCGATGAGGGGCTGCTCGGCACGGCGGAGCTGCGCTGGCATACACCGCTGCGCGGGCTGACATTCAGTACGTTCTACGATATGGGAACGGTGCGCGTGAGCAAGGGGTACGATCTGAAGAACAACCATGTGACACTGCGCGGCTGGGGCATCGGTGCTGCGTACAGCAACCCGGGCGACTGGTTTGCGCGCGTGGACTATGCGCGGCGCATCGGTCTGGATTCGTCGGTGTCGGCGAAAAATAATGCATCGGGACGGGTCTGGTTCATGGCGGGGAAGATCTGGTAATATGTCTGCATTTGTGATGTGGGGCTGAACAGGAAAGGGCTATGAGACTGAGACGAAAGCCGTGGATTGACACGGCGATTCTGGACTATGCGGATTTTGTGACGCCGCTCGGCGGCGATTGGAAAGCGTTTGCGGGGGCGTGGACGGAGACGTTCGGACGCAAGGCTTCGCTTCATGTGGAGATTGGCGTCGGCAAGGGCGATTTTCTGACGGAGCTTGCGGCACGCAATCCCGATGTGAACTATGTCGGGCTCGAGGCGCAGCAGGGGGTACTCTACTTTGCGGCGCGTAAGGCGGCGGAGCGTGGTCTATCGAATGTTCGTCTGCTGGTTTTTGATGCGGCGCATCTGACGGAGCTGTTCGCTCCCGCTGAGGTGGGGCGCATCTATCTGAATTTCTCTGACCCGTGGCCGAAGGCACGTCATGCGAAGCGGCGGCTGACGAGTGAGCTTTTTCTCGCACGGTATGCCGCCGTGCTGCAGGCGGACGGGGAGATTCATTTCAAGACGGACAATAGGGGGCTGTTCGACTACTCGCTTGAGACGATGGAGCGCGAGGGGTGGCAGCTCTCGCGTGTGACGCATGACCTTCACGCGCTTGGAGAGCCCGACAACATTATGACGGAGTACGAGCGCAAGTTCAGTGCACGCGGGGCGAAGATCGGGCGCGTCGTGGCACGCCGCCCATCGGAGCAGGGCTGATGCGTACGCGCTACACGCTCTTTAAGAGTGAGACGGAGCCGATCGTTATCATCATGGCGATTCTGCTCGTGACGGGGACGATCAATGTGTTCAGTTCGAGCTATGTGCTCGCGGCGATGAACTTCGAGAATCCGTATTACTTCCTCCAGCGGCATCTCCAATGGCTTCTGATCGGCATTGTCGCCTGTTGGATTTGCCGTAAGATCAACTATCAGCGGCTGCGCTGGCTCATGTTCATTGGGCTGGGGATCAATCTTTTCCTGCTCGTGGCAGTTCTGTTTGTGGGGACAACGATCAATGGGGCGCAGCGATGGATTGCACTCGGGCCTCTGAGTTTTCAACCGGCGGAGTTTGCAAAGCTGATGGCTGTGCTGATGGGGGCGTTCTCGATCTCGGCGGTGATTGGCAAAGAGCGTTTTCATATGGAACGTGACTGGCCGCGTGTCGTTATTCCGTTCGGGGCGATTCTCCTGATGGCGTTTCTCGTCTATCGTGAGCCGGATTTTGGAACGGCGTGCATTGTGTTCGGCGTTCCGCTCCTGATGGCACTCGTCCTTCTCGTTCGCCCGCGTTACTGGTTGTGGATTGTGCCGCTCACGCTGGTGACGGCGTTTGCGATTGGGATGCTGCAGCCGTACCGCATGAAGCGCATCGAGGTCTGGTTTGATCCGTGGTCGGATGCGCGCAACGCGGGCTACCAGATGGTGCAGTCGCTCTCGACGATCGGCTCGGGCGGGATCTTCGGCATGGGCTTCGGTGACGGTGTGAGCAAGTATGAGTATCTGCCGGAGGCACACACGGACTTTGCGTTTGCGATCTTCAGTCAGGAGCACGGCTTTTTCGGCGTTATACTGATCTTCTTTCTGCTCGCGGTGCTGCTCATCACCTGTATGCGTGTAGCGGTGCGGGCAAAGGATACGTTCGGACAGGTGCTCGCGCTTGGCATCATCTTTCTCGTGCTTGGGCAGGCACTTGCGAATCTCGCGATGGTGGCGGGGCTGCTCCCCGTGGTCGGCGTGCCGCTGCCGTTCATCAGCTACGGAGGGTCGTCGCTGATTGTGACGATGGCGGGGATGGGGATGCTGCTCGGCATTGCGGACCGCAGCTACGAGCAGCCGCCGGAGAAGAAAAATACGGAGCCGCCGGAGAAACGGCGCGAGAGTATTCATGTAGTACGATGATGGGGGGATTTGCATGAGAAACAATTCCATGCAGATCCCTCTCTTGTTTGTGAGGTTGTTTGATGTTCAGTGATTTCTTTCTCGGAATGCAGCAGGATTTCAAGATTTTCCTTCTGCCGCCGCTGATCTGTGCTGTGTTTCGTCTCATCTTTATCCTCGTCTACCGGCCAAAGAAGTCGCCGTGTGGTGCGTGGGGGAAGTGGATTTCCTGTTTTCGTTACGGATTCTGGTGGGGGATGGACTTCAACGCGTATGCGTTTTTGATTCCTCTTGTTCTCGTCTCGATACCTGCGGCGTTCCTTCCCACATACTTTGCCGTTAGTGATGCCGTGCGTCTGTCGCTGCTCCTTATCTATGCAGCGGTGCTCTATACGGCGTTTATCGGTAAGATGATTTTCTATGCGCATTTTCACGATACGTTCAATCAGACGCTCTGGCTCGGGAAAAATGCAGACAAGCGCAACTTCGCCGATATCTTCTTTCACCAGAATCATGGTGTATGGCTGCTGCTCGGGTATCTGCCCTATCTCGCGCTCTGCTATGCAGCAGGGAATGCTCTGCTTTCCCTGCCGTCCGTGTCCTATCCCACGCTGACGGATGGGGCGGGACAGTATGCGGTCAATACGTTGGTGTTTATCGCCGCTATTGTGCTCTTTTACTGGCTGCGCTATGGTGGGACGCTGCGCCATCGGAAAAAGCCCGAGTGGGATGAGGTGCCTGCTGCTGTCAAGGAGGATGCGGTACTCGGCAAGGCGGCGATCGATGATCTCATCGCGCTCAAGATGGTGTGGAAACGTCCTGTGCGGGAGTGCCTGAATCATACCGATGCAGAGAGCCGTGCGATTATGACAGCGATCATGCCGACATCCTTCGCGGGGGCTCCACTGGAAGTGTTTCGGCGAACGGCGCAGGGGGCGCGCATCACGCCGCCGCGTCATATTTTCTTTCTGCTGGCGGAGAGTTACGGGCAGGTTTTTTTCGATGAGCCGTACGCGGCACTGAATCTCATGGAGGCGGGGGCGCGTTTTCGTGCCGAAAAACATACGGTCAGTATCAACAATTTTCTTTCGGGCGGGATGATCTCGCAGCCGTCTATTGTCAGTCTGCTTCTCGGTATCTATGACGCGGATATGGAGTTGAACGAGAATGTGATCTTTTGGGATCATACGTTGCCCACTGCGTTGCCGCGCCAGCTCAAGGAACTTGGATACCGTACGTCCTTCTGGTACGGCGGCGGACTGAACTGGGGCAGTCTCGTCCACTTTGTGCCTGCGCTCGGGTTTGATGCGGCACACGGCGGCATGGATATCTGTGGGGAAGATGCGCCGCGTACGTGGCTCGGTGTCTACGATCATATCTTTCTGGACGAAGCGGCGCGGCGCATTCGCACAGAGGGGGATGATGTGCCATCCTTTCATTTCCTCTATACGACCTCGAACCATGGCCCCTACCGTATCCCGTTTGAGGAGTGCGGCTTTGATGCAGCACGTCTGAATCCCCAAATGGGTGCTGCGCTGCGCAAAAACTCGCTGAAGTATCGCGGGCTTGGTTGTGCGTGGTATGCGGACTGGGCACTCTGCCGTTTCATCACACAGATGCGGGAAGCGTTTCCGGACAGCCTCTTTATCGTGACGGGAGATCACATGGGCGGTGAGGCTCCGCTTATTCGGGGGCTGGCAGCGCGGGAGGAGATGCTGCTGCGTGAACGCATTCTCACGTCGTTTTCGATGCACCATGCGGAGCTGACGGCAGCCCATCTCGCACACAATGTGATTGGTGGACACCTCAACATCTTGCCGACACTTATTGAACTTATTGCACCGCAGGGATTCCCCTACTATGCTGTCGAAAAGCCGCTGACAGAGCCGATTGATTGTGTTGTGACACCATATGCGTGGCTCACGCGTGAGGAGATTGGCTACTATCGTGAGCGTGCCGCGCAGGAGCTGGCTGTGACGGCGGGGCAGCTGCCGTGGCACTTCGATACGGAGCGGTTCACGGCGGAGCGCGATGCGTACTGTGAGTTGACGGCGTACTATGTGCGTCATCCGGAGTTGTTGATGAAGAAGAATGGCTGATGGAACGAACAAAAATTCCGTATTTTCAATAAAACCACCCAAAAGAAAAGAAAGATACGCTAGGAGGGGTGTAAATAGAAAACTTTGTAAAATATGCGTTGACAAGCGTTTTGACGGATGATATTATGTGACAGTCCCCTTTTTGGAGGTGCACTATGTCTTTGGAAAAGTTGCGTACAGCGCGCACGGTCGCCGGCATTCATCAGGTGTGCAAGGCGGTGCGAAGCGGTACGGTGGAGATGGTGTTCATCGCCTCGGATGTCGATGGGCGTGTGCTTGGAGCACTGCTTGCGGCATGCGGGGATGCGGGGATTACCCCTGACCGCTCGGCAACGAAAGCCGCGCTCGGCGCGGCGGTGCACCTCGATGTGGGTGCGGCGGCGGTCGCCAAACTACGGTAAAAACGCAGTTCTCTGCGTTTTCATACAAAAGAAATGATATGACGACAAAGGAAGGAGGTGCAGTATGCCAACGATCAATCAGCTCATTCGCAAGAGCCGGAAGAGCCTCGAGGAGAAATCGAAAGCACCAGCACTGAAGAACAGCCCGCAGAAGCGCGGCGTCTGCACGCGTGTCTATACGTCCACGCCGAAGAAGCCGAACTCTGCTCTTAGAAAGGTTGCTCGTGTTCGCCTGACGAACAGCATCGAAGTGACCGCATACATCCCCGGAATCGGGCACAATCTGCAGGAGCACAGCGTCGTCCTCATTCGCGGCGGCCGTGTGAAGGATCTGCCGGGTGTTCGTTACCACATCATTCGCGGTTCCCTCGATACCGCAGGGGTTCAGAACCGTGCACAGGGTCGCTCCAAGTACGGCGCGAAGCGTGCGAAGAAGAAGTAAGGAAGTATATCGTTAGGAGGTTGGGCTATGCCACGTAAGGGCCCCGTGCCGAAGCGGGATGTTCTGCCGGATCCGGTATATCATTCCAAGACGGTGACGAAGTTTATCAACAAGGTTATGCTCTCGGGCAAGAAGAGTGTCGCACAGCGCGTTGTGTACGATGCGTTTGATACGATTCGCGAGAAGACAGGGCAGGATCCGCTCGAGGTGTTCGAGACGGCTCTGCGCAATGTCATGCCTGTGCTCGAGGTCAAGGCACGCCGCGTCGGCGGTGCCAATTATCAGGTTCCGGTCGAGGTTCGTGCGGATCGCCGCATGACGCTCGGCATCCGTTGGCTTGTCGGCTATGCGCGTCTGCGCGGCGAGAAGACGATGGATGCACGTCTCTCGGCAGAGCTGATGGATGCTGCGAACAATACGGGCGCAGCGATCAAGAAGAAGGAAGATACGCACAAGATGGCGGAGGCCAACAAGGCATTCGCGCATTATCGCTGGTAATCTCCAGTAGTGTAAGGAGCGATAGGAAACAGTGGCAAGAGAATATTCCCTTGAAAAAACGCGGAATATCGGCATCATGGCACACATTGATGCCGGCAAGACGACGACCACCGAGCGCATTCTCTTCTACACGGGCGTAACGCACAAGATCGGCGAGGTTCATGAGGGCGCTGCCACCATGGACTGGATGGTTCAGGAACAGGAACGCGGCATTACGATTACGTCGGCGGCGACGACCTGCCACTGGAAGAACCATCGCATCAATATCATTGATACGCCTGGTCACGTTGATTTTACGGTCGAGGTAGAGCGCTCGCTGCGCGTGCTGGATGGCACGGTCGCAGTTCTGACCGCACGAGGCGGCGTCGAGCCGCAGACGGAGACGGTCTGGCGTCAGGCGGAACGTTACAATGTTCCGCGCATGGCGTATGTCAACAAGATGGACATTACGGGCGCGGACTTCTTCAACGTGATGAAGATGATGCGCGAGCGTCTTAATGCGAACCCGGTGGCGATTCAGCTGCCGATTGGCGCAGAGGATGAGTTCCGCGGCATCATCGACCTCGTGAAGATGAATGCCATCGTCTATGAGGACGATCTCGGCAAGGTGACCGATGAGGTCGAGATTCCCGAGGAATACAAGGCTCAGGCGGAAGAGTACCGCGAGAAGCTCGTTGAGGCGTGCGCTGAGGCGGACGATGACCTCATGGAGAAGTATCTCGGCGGCGAGGAGGTCACGGAGGAGGAGATCCGCCGTGCGATCCGCAAGGCGACGATCGCCTGCCAGATGACACCCGTCACCTGCGGCACGTCGTACCGCAACAAGGGTGTGCAGCCCCTGCTCGATGCAATCGTCGACTATATGCCGGCGCCGACGGACATCCCGCCGATTGCGGGTGTGAATCCCGATACGGGCGAGGCGGACAGCCGCCCCTCCTCGGACGATGCGCCGTTCTCGGCACTCGCGTTCAAGATCATGACGGATCCCTTCGTCGGCAAGCTTGCGTTCTTCCGCGTCTACTCGGGCACGCTGAACTCCGGTTCGTATGTGTTCAACGCGACGAAGGACAACAAGGAGCGCATCGGCCGCATTCTCCAGATGCACGCGAACAACCGCAAGGAGATCGACGTGGTCTACAGCGGCGATATCGCAGCGGCGGTCGGCCTCAAGAACACGACGACGGGCGACACACTCTGTGATGAGCAGAAGCCGATCATCCTTGAGTCGATGGTGTTCCCCGATCCGGTTATCTCCGTTGCGGTTGAGCCTGCGACGAAGAACGATCAGGAGAAGATGGGTATCGCCCTCCAGAAGCTCGCAGAGGAGGATCCGACGTTCCGCGTTCATACGGACGCCGAGACGGGCCAGGTCATCATCTCGGGCATGGGCGAGCTGCATCTGCAGATCATCGTCGACCGTATGCTCCGCGAGTTCAAGGTCGACTGCAAGGTTGGCGAGCCGCAGGTGGCATACCGCGAGACGATCCGCAAGTCGGTCAAGGCGGAGGGCAAGTTTGTTCGTCAGTCCGGCGGTCATGGCCAGTACGGTCACTGCTGGCTCGAGCTCGTTCCGCAGGATGCGGGCGAGGGCTTTACCTTCGAGAACAAGGTCGTTGGCGGCGTGATTCCGAAGGAATTCATCAACCCGATCGAGGCAGGTGTCAAGCAGGCGATGGAGGGCGGCGTTGTCGCCGGCTATCCGATGGTCGACATCAAGGTCATCGTTTACGACGGTTCGTTCCATGAGGTCGACTCGTCCGAGGCGGCGTTCAAGGTGGCAGGCTCAATGGCATTCAAGGCAGGTGCCGAGAAGGCAAGCCCGGTTCTCCTCGAGCCGTACGTCAAGGTCGAGGTTACGGTGCCCGAGGAATACATGGGCGACGTGATCGGCGATCTGAACTCGCGTCGCGGACGCATCGACGGTATGGAGCCGCGCAACGGCGTGCAGGTCATCAACGCGTTCGTTCCGCTCTCGGAGATGTTCGGGTACTCGACGGATCTCCGTTCCAAAACTCAGGGCCGCGGGAACTACTCGATGGAAGTTTCCTTCTACGACGAAGTTCCTAAGAATATAGCTGACGCTGTAGTCGCCAAGAACAAAGGCGAATAAGGAGGCAATTTTAGAATGGCAAAGGAAAAGTTTAACCGCAGCAAGCCCCATGTCAACATCGGCACGATCGGTCACGTTGACCACGGCAAGACGACGCTGACGGCTGCGATCACGAAGGTTCTCTCCGAGAAGGGCTATGCGAAGTTCGAGGACTATGCGGACATCGACAAGGCACCGGAGGAGCGCGAGCGCGGCATCACGATCAACACGGCACACGTTGAGTATGAGACGGACAACCGTCACTATGCACACGTCGACTGCCCGGGCCACGCGGACTATGTCAAGAACATGATCACGGGTGCGGCACAGATGGACGGCGCGATCCTCGTTGTCTCCGCTGCGGACGGTCCGATGCCCCAGACGCGTGAGCACATCCTGCTCGCTCGCCAGGTCGGCGTGCCGGCTCTCGTCGTGTTCCTCAACAAGGTTGACCAGGTCGACGATGAGGAACTCCTCGAGCTCGTCGAGATGGAAGTGCGCGAGCTGCTCTCGCAGTACGAGTTCCCCGGCGATGACATCCCCTTTGTTGCAGGTTCCGCACTCAAGGCTCTTGAGGGCGACGATGCGATGAAGGCGAAGATCCTCGAGCTCATGGATGAGGTCGACAAGTACATCCCGACGCCGACGCGTGACACGGACAAGCCGTTCCTCATGCCGGTTGAGGACGTGTTCACGATCACGGGCCGCGGTACGGTTGCTACGGGTCGTGTGGAGCGCGGCGAGCTGAAGCTGAACGATACGGTTGAGATCGTCGGTCTTCAGGAAGAGGCACGCAGCACGGTTGTTACGGGCATTGAGATGTTCCGCAAGCTGCTTGACAGCGCGGTTGCAGGCGACAACATCGGCGCACTGCTCCGTGGCGTGGATCGTAAGGACATCGAGCGCGGTCAGGTTCTCGCGAAGCCCGGCTCCATCAAGCCGCACACGAAGTTCAAGGCGCAGGTCTACGTCCTGACGAAGGATGAGGGCGGCCGTCATACGCCGTTCTTCACGAACTATCGTCCCCAGTTCTACTTCCGTACGACGGACGTGACGGGCGTTGTCCGTCTCCCCGAGGGCACGGAGATGGTTATGCCCGGCGATAACGTCGAGATGGAAGTCGAACTCATCACCCCGATCGCGATCGAGCAGGGTCTCCGCTTCGCTATCCGCGAGGGCGGCCACACGGTCGGCGCGGGTCGTGTTACGGCGATTGAAGGCTAATTTATTAGTCTCTTGATATTCCCTAGGGAGAGGAGCGGCGCTCGCGTCGCTCCTTTTCGGGGGATATGATAAAACTTCTTTTTCATCTTTTGGAATCATACGACAGACGACGTACTCCATGCGATGACATGGCAGATGGCTATGCCCCGTGGGGGCAGAGGGAACTGCCGTGGAGAAATGTTTGGGGCGAGACCCCGGACGAAGGAGGAAAACTACTTTGGCGAAACAGCAGAAAATCAGAATTCGTTTGAAGGCCTACGACCACAAGGCACTTGACCAGAGTGCGGCGAAGATCGTCGACACGGCAAAGAAGACGGGCGCAATGGTCTCGGGTCCCATTCCACTTCCGACGGAGAAGAATGTCTACACGATTCTCCGTTCTCCGCACGTCAACAAGGACTCACGCGAGCAGTTTGAGATGCGCACGCACAAGCGCCTCATCGACATCCTGCAGCCGACGAACAAGACGGTCGATTCGCTCATGCGTCTCGATCTGCCTGCCGGCGTTGACATCGAGATTAAACTCTAATAGGAGGTGGAAGCCTTGGCTAAGACTATTTTAGGAAGAAAACTGGGCATGACCCAGATCTTCACAGAGGAAGGCCGCGTCGTTCCCGTGACGGTCGTTGAGTCCGGCAACAACTTCGTGCTCCGGAACAAGACCGACGAGACGGACGGCTATAACGCTGTGCAGCTCGGGTTTGGCGATATCAAGGAGAAGAACGTCACGAAGCCGCTCAAGGGTCAGTTTGAGAAGGCGGGCGTGAAGGCGGTGCGTTTCATTCGTGAGATGCGTCTTGCTGCTCCTTCCGAATACAATGTTGGTGATACGATCGGCGTCGACATCTTCGCTGCGGGCGATCTTGTCGATGTGGTCGGCACGTCCAAGGGCAAGGGTTTTGCGGGCGGCATCAAGCGTCACAACTTTGCGCGCGGCCCGATGGGGCACGGCTCGAAGTCGCATCGCGAGCCGGGCTCGACGGGTGCGATGATCTCCGGTCCCGGCGGACGCGTCCTCAAGGGCAAGAAGCTCCCCGGCCGTATGGGCGGCGAGCGTGTCACGGTGCAGCGTCTGACGATTGTCCGCGTGGACAGTGACCGCAACCTCATCCTTATCAAGGGCGCGATTCCGGGCCCGAAGAAGGGATTTGTCGTGATCAAAGATACCGTTAAGCCTGCAAAGGCAGCGAAAGAATAAGGAAGGGGGAATCGCAGCATGGCGAATGTAGCAGTATATGATATGTCGCACAACCAGGTTGGCGAGATCAGCCTGAACGACGAGTTCTTCAATGTCGACATGAACGCCGGCCTCCTTCATCAGGCGGTTGTCCTCCAGCTCGCATCGCAGCGTCTCGGCACACATGCCACGAAGACGCGCGGTCTTGTGCGCGGCGGTGGACGAAAGCCCTGGCGTCAGAAGGGTACGGGTCGTGCCCGCGCAGGTTCGACGCGCAGCCCGCTGTGGGTTGGCGGCGGTACGGTCTTTGGCCCGCATCCGCGCAAGTACGGCTTTACGATGCCGCGCAAGCAGCGTCGTCTGGCCTTGAGGTGTGCGCTTTCGGACAAGGTTCGTACGGGCGATTTCATCGTCCTCGACCAGCTCGACTTCGAGGCACCGAAGACGAAGGCAGCCGTGAAGCTCCTGAGCGATTTCGGTGTGAATGCAAAGAGCCTCTTCATCACGGCGGACGAAGCCGTGAATGTGGAGCGTTCCACCAGCAATATTCCGGGTGTAAAAGCCATCACGGCACGTGGAATCAATGTCTATGACATTCTCCATCACGACAAGCTCTTCATTACGAAGGATGCCATCACCCGTATCGAGGAGGTATTCGCATAATGGACGCACGTGATATTCTCGTACGCCCGCTCATCACGGAGCGGACGACGCAGCTCATGGCTGAAGGCAAATACGTCTTCGTTGTTGCAAAGGCTGCAAACAAGATCGAGATTGCAAAGGCGGTCTCGGAGATCTTCAAGGTGAAGGTCGCAAAGGTCAACACGGTCAACGTCATCGGCAAGACAAAGCGCATGGGCCGCACGCAGGGCAAGCGCCCGGACTACAAGAAGGCCATCGTGAAACTCGCGCCGGGCGAGAGCATCGAGTTCTTTGAAGGCTGAGACGAAAGGGAGGTACGAACGTGGCAGTAAAGAGTTTTAAGCCGTATTCTGCCGGCAGACGCTTCATGACGGTCTCTTCCTTCGATGAGATCACAACGGACAAGCCGGAGAAGTCCCTCACCGTCCGCCTGACGAAATCGGGTGGGCGCAACCAGCAGGGCAAACTGACTGTGCGCCATCGTGGCGGCGGTCACAAGCGGCTCTATCGCATCATCGACTTCAAGCGCACGAAGGACGGTATCCCCGCCCGCGTCGCGACGATTGAATACGATCCGAACCGCAGCGCACGCATTGCGCTGCTGAACTATGCAGATGGCGAGAAGCGCTACATCCTCGCACCGAACGGCCTCAAGGTCGGCGATGTCGTGGAGTCGGGTGCCGAGGCGGACATCAAGCCGGGCAACGCGCTTCCGCTCAAGAATATCCCGCTCGGTACGGTCATCCATGCCGTCGAGATGAAGATCGGCAAGGGCGCACAGCTCGTCCGCAGTGCGGGCACGTCTGCACAGCTCATGGCAAAGGAAGGCGACTACGCACTCCTCCGTATGCCGTCCGGCGAGATTCGCCGCGTGCATGTGAGCTGCCGTGCGACGATCGGGCAGGTTGGCAACCTCGAGCATGAGAACATCACCATCGGTAAGGCAGGCCGCAGCCGCTGGCTCGGACGCCGTCCGGAGACGCGCGGTATTGCGATGAACCCGAATGACCATCCGCATGGTGGCGGCGAGGGCCGTTCGCCGGTCGGACGCAAGAGCCCGATGACGAAGTGGGGCAAGATTGCGATGGGCAAGAAGACGCGCCGCAAGAAGAAGGCATCGAATCGTCTCATTGTGCATCGTAGGAAGTAATAAGTAACTCATGAGGACAGCCCCTGCTTTTGGGGCATTCCTCTGAATTGCTGATTTAAGGAATCGCTGATAAAATGAAGTCGTCAGATTGGCGTAGATTTTTTCGTCCGAACAAGGAGGCAAACCGGACGCATA